>JBMOPI010000064.1:0-10754 GCA_049324975.1 Bacillota bacterium | reverse complement strand
CATGACCGGTATCACCGAGGTTAACCCGCTGCCTCCGCACTATGTCTGCCCACAGTGCAAGCAGAGCGAGTTTATTACCGACGGCAGTTACGGGTCGGGGGCCGACCTGCCGGACAAGGACTGTCCCGGCTGCGGCACGCGGTACCGGAAGGACGGGCACGACATTCCCTTTGAAGTCTTTTTGGGCTTTAAAGGGGACAAGGTGCCTGATATCGATTTAAACTTCTCCGGCGATTACCAGCCCCGGGCCCATAAATATACCGAGGAGCTCTTCGGCGCCGGCCACGTGTTCCGGGCCGGCACCACCGGCACCATTGCCGAAAAGACCGCCTTCGGTTTTGTGAAAAAGTACATGGAAGAAAAGAACATCCTAAAAAGGATGGCGGAAATGAACCGGCTGGTGGCGGGCTGTACCGGTGTAAAGCGGACCACCGGCCAACACCCCGGCGGGGTCATGGTCATCCCGCGGGATATGGATGTCCATGATTTTACTCCCCTGCAGCACCCCGCCGACGATAAAAAATGCGGCATTATCACCACCCATTTTGATTACCATTCTATTTCCGGGCGGATTGTCAAGCTCGATATCCTGGGCCACGACGACCCGACAGTAATCAAGATGCTGGAAGACCTCACCGGTGTCGACGCCAAGACCATTGCACTGGATGAACCGGCGACCATGCAGATTTTTTCCGGCACGGAGGTGTTAGGGGTAACCCCTGAACAGATCCGGTCCAAGATGGGCACATACGGCATTCCTGAGTTTGGGACCAAGTTTGTCCGGCAGATGCTGGAGGATACCAAGCCGAAGACTTTTTCTGAGCTGGTACGCATCAGCGGTTTCTCCCACGGCACCGATGTCTGGCTGAACAATGCCCAGGACCTGATCAGGGCCGGGACCTGCAAGCTGTCTGAGGCTATTTCGGCCCGGGACGATATCATGATCTACCTGATCCATAAAGGCCTGGATCCCAGCCGGGCATTTAAGATTATGGAAGGGGTGCGCAAGGGGAAAGGGGTTAAACCCGAGGACGAAGAGGAGATGCGAAAAAACAATGTGCCGGACTGGTACATCGAGTCATGTAAAAAGATCAAGTACATGTTCCCCAAAGCCCATGCCGTAGCCTACGTGATGATGGCTTACCGGATCGCGTATTTCAAGGTGCATCATCCCGAAGCTTTCTACACCACGTACTTTACGGTTCGGGCGGATGAGTTTGATGCCGACCTGATCTGCCAGGGGTATCAGGCTGTATTGAACAAGATTGAGGAGATTGAGGCCAAGGGCAACCAGGCCCAGGCCAAGGAAAAGAACCTGCTGACCATTTTGGAAGTGGCCCTGGAGATGTATGCCCGGGGCATCAAACTCCGGCCGGTGGACCTTACCCTGTCCCAGGCCACCAGGTTTCAGATTACGGACCAGGGCATCCTGCCGCCCTTTGCCGCCCTGCAGGGAGTGGGGGAAACGGCAGCCAAAAGCATCACCCGGGCCCGGAAGCAGAAGATGTTTACTTCTATTGAAGACCTGCAGGTCCGGGCGAAGGTAAGCCGGCCTGTTATCGAACTGCTGCAGCAGCATGGCTGCCTGCACGGCCTGCCGGAGACGGACCAGATGGTGCTGTTCTAAAAACAGGTGGCAGGTGACAGGTGACAGGTGACAGGTGGCAGAAAAGCCTTGTCAAATAAGGAAACCTGTGCTATACTACTTTTAATGCAGCATTTCCATTGTTTGAAACCGTTTACAGTTTATCCAGAGTGGGGCAACCCACTCTTTCGCATTGATTAGACGGTTTTCCCGGTCCGCTACGGCGAGTGGGAGAACCGGTCAAAGTATAAGGGGAAGATATAATTGGTAAAATAGGGATATTAGCCAAAACTAAATAAGGGAGTTGATTTATCATGAGTAAAACAGATGTCGCCGCTCAGGTGGAGACGATGGCCGCCCCTATTGCTGAGAGGCATGGGATGGAACTGGTGGACGTGGAATTTGTAAAAGAAGCGGGTAATTGGTATCTCCGCGTTTTTATAGACAAACCGGGTGGCATCAGCCTTGATGACTGTCAGGATGTTTCTGAGGAACTGGGGAAGGTTTTGGACGAGCGGGACCCGATTCCCCAGAATTATATGCTTGAGGTTTCCTCACCGGGTCTTGACAGGCCGCTGAAGAAGGAAAAAGATTTTAAACGCTATGAGGGACGTAAAGTAAGGGTGCATACCTTTGCCCCGTTTAACGGCAAAAAAGAATTTACGGGAGAGTTAGCCGGACTGCGGGATAATGAAATTGTGCTGCTCATGGACGGGGAAACCCTGGCTATTCCCCGGGACAAAGCCGCAATAGTCAGATTAGAGGTGGAATTTTAACCATCTCAGGACAAAAGAAAATGGAGGAGGGTAAAAATGAATACAGAGTTTATTGAAGCTCTGGAAGAACTGGAGAGAGAGAAAGGCATCGCCATGGATGTGCTCATCGAAGCCCTGGAGGCGGCGCTGATTTCTGCCTATAAAAGAAATTTCGGTTCTTTGCAGAATGTGAGGGTACATATTGACCGGGAAACCGGTGATATAAAGGTGTTTGCCCGTAAGACCGTAGTGGAGAAGGTGGAGGACGACCGCAGCGAAATCACGCTGGAAGATGCCAGGGCCAGAGATGCCCGGTACGAACTGGAAGATATTGTGGAAATTGAAGTGACCCCCCGGGATTTTGGCCGCATAGCAGCGCAGACCGCCAAACAGGTGGTGGTCCAGCGGATCCGGGAAGCGGAACGGGGGATTATTTTTGAAGAGTTTTCCAGCCGTGAAGGCGACATTGTTACCGGTATTGTCCAGCGTCAGGACCAGAAAAACGTTTATATCGACCTGGGCAAAACCGAAGCTATTCTCGCCCCTACCGAACAGATCCCCGGTGAAGATTACCGACACGGGGACCGCATCAAAACATATATCGTAGAAGTCAGAAAGACCACCAAAGGGCCACAGATATTGGTTTCCAGGACACACCCGGGGCTGTTGAAAAGGCTTTTTGAACTGGAAGTGCCGGAAATTCATGACGGCACCGTAGAATTAAAATCAGTGGCCCGGGAAGCCGGTGCCCGGTCCAAAATTGCTGTTTATTCCAAAGATGAAAATGTAGACCCGGTTGGAGCCTGTGTCGGACCCAAGGGCATGCGGGTACAGACCATTGTCAGCGAGTTGAAGGGCGAAAAAATTGACATTGTCAAATGGAGCCAGGACCCGGCAAAATTTGTGGCTAACGCATTAAGCCCGGCCAAGGTTGTTTCTGTGGTCATATATGAAGACGATAAGATTGCCCGGGTGGTGGTGCCTGATTACCAACTTTCCCTGGCTATCGGCAAAGAGGGCCAGAATGCCCGGCTGGCAGCGAAACTCACCGGGTGGAAAATAGACATCAAGAGTGAATCGCAGATGGAAGCCTTAAGACAGGAATATGAAGCCCTCGGTGAAGAAGGGTATTACGGAGAAGGCTATTATGGTGAAGGATACGAAGAAGGCTACGCCGGGGAATACCAGGAAGGGTATGAAGAAGGAGAATACACCGAAGAAGATTTCGATGCCGGGGAATACACTGAGGAAGGGTACGATGCCGGAGGAGACGAAGGGGGAGAATACGCCGGCGAGGAATATGCAGGGGAAAATGCGGAATGTGATTTAGAAACAGCAGAAACTGCCGGAGAGCCGGAACCTGACGCAGAGCCTGAAGTAGAGCCTGCCGCTGAACCTGCTGCCGAAGAACCGGTCAAAAAGAAGCGGGCCACCCGGAAGAAGAAAGAGGATTAAGAGGGGTGATCTGATGCGGGTCAAAAAAGTACCGATGCGGATGTGTGTTGGGTGTCAGGAGATGAAACCCAAAAAAGAGCTGATTAGGATTGTGCGGACGCCGGAAAGCAGCATCGAAATCGACCCCACCGGTAAAAGGTCGGGGAGAGGGGCATACATCTGCCCTCAGGTGGCCTGCCTTGAGAAGGCGGTTAAGGGCAAGCGGCTGGAAAAGGCGTTCCGGCACCCCGTTTCACCGGACATAGTCACTGCATTAAAAGACGGGCTGGTGAACTGATGGAGGGAAAGGCTTACGATTTTCTGGGTTTGGCGCAGCGGGCCGGAAAAGTGGTATCGGGTGAAGCCGGCGCGGAAGCTCATTTAAATAGAGGTAATGCCAAGTTAGTCATCCTGGCGGAGGATGCATCGGATAGGACGAAACGCTTTTTTTCGGAACTGGCCGCCGGTCAACGGGCGCCCGTGCTTACGGCCGGGACTAAAATCAAGATCGGGATGGCTTTGGGGAGGTCACCAAGGTCTGTAGTTGTAATAACAGACGAAGGTTTTGCCCGGCGGCTGGAACAGCTACTGGGAGACAAGTAGCAGTGTACCCGGATACAGATTAAAAACGGGGGTGAAGGAATGGCTAAAATTCGTGTATACGAGTTAGCTAAGGATTTAGGTACAGAGAGCAAAGAATTGATCGGCCGCCTTGCGGCAATGGGTATAAATGTAAAGAACCACATGAGCACGCTGGAAGAAGATGAGGTAAAAAAGATTACCGGTGCTGTTAAAGGCGCACAAGCTCCCAGGCAGGCGGCGCCGCAGCCAAAGCGGGACGAAGGACCGGCAGTTCCCGATAAGCGGCCGGAAGCCGGAAAGCAGCAGTCCGCGGCCGGACAACGGCCGGCCCAGGACACACGGCGGCCGGCTCCCGGTGGACAGCGGCCCGGACCAGCCCGGGCCGGTGCCCCGGCTGACGGGCAGCGCCCGCAAGGACAAAGGCCGCCCGGCAGGGAAGGCGGTCCTCAATACGGACCTGGACCTTTCCCGGGTAAAAAGCCGCAGCGGATCTGGGTATATGAACCCGGCAAGGAAGAACAGCAGAAGAAGCCCGGCGCTCAGGGCCAACGGCCCCAGCAGCGCCCACAGGGGCAAAGGCCGCCACAGGTTGGCGGGCAGTACCAGCAGCGCCCGCAGGGAGCGGGTCAGCCGCGGCCGCAGGGTGGCGGGCAGTATCAACAGCGCCCGCAGGGGCAAAGGCCGCCACATGTTGGTGGACAGTACCAGCAGCGCCCGCAGGGAGCGGGTCAGCCACGGCCGCAGGGTGGCGGGCAGTATCCGCAGCGTCCACAGGGAGGAGGCCAGCAGCGGCCCCATGGTGCGGGTCAACAGCGGCCCTATGCCCCCGGGCAGCGCCCAGCGGCAGGTGGTCAGCAGCGGCCCGGTCAGGCAGGACAGCGGATGCAGCCGCACCGAAAAGGGCCGGCTATCCCGCCGCCGCCGGCAGAAGTGGCGGAAAAGCCGCAAGAGAGAAGAGATTTCAGTGACCGGGCCAAAAAAGACAAGCGTTTTGAGCGTCTGGACCGCAAGGACGCCAATAAGAACCTGCCTCAGCGGGGCAGGGATAGAAGGGGCAGAGCGCCCGAAAAGCCGGATCAGGTAAAGCAGCCGTCACCGAAGGAACTTAAACCGGTTGTCATCGGTGAGTCCATCACTGTCCAGGAACTGGCTGAAAAAATGAACAAACCGGCCGCGGAGCTGATTAAAAAACTGATCATGCTGGGTGTAATGGCTACCATCAACCAGGAAATCGACGCTGATACAGCGGGAATATTAGCGGCGGAATTTGGCCGGGAAATAGAAGTTAAAATCGATGAAGAACTAACTGATTTTATCACCGAGATTGAAGACAACCCGGCTGACCTGGTACCCAGGCCTTGCGTTGTGACTGTAATGGGTCATGTTGACCACGGTAAGACATCACTCCTTGACGCAATCAGGGAAACCAATGTCATCGCCGGTGAAGCAGGGGGTATTACCCAGCATATCGGCGCATACCAGGTGGAGCATAATGACAAGAAAATCACTTTCCTGGATACCCCCGGCCATGAGGCATTTACTGCCATGCGGGCCCGGGGTGCGCAGGTAACTGATATCGCCATTTTGGTTGTGGCGGCGGATGACGGTGTAATGCCTCAGACCGTAGAGGCCATTAACCATGCCAAAGCCGCCAATGTACCTGTTATTGTGGCTATCAACAAGATGGATAAACCCGGCGCCAACCCGGACCGGGTCAAACAGGAACTGACTGAACATGCCCTGGTGCCCGAGGATTGGGGCGGCGAAACTATTACCGTGCCGGTTTCAGCAAAATCCAGACAAGGTTTGGACCACCTCCTGGAGATGATCCTGCTGGTGGCTGAAATGGCCGAACTAAAAGCCAACCCCAAGCGTTTGGCCAAAGGGACTGTTGTCGAGGCCGAGCTGGATAAAGGAAGGGGGCCGGTGGCCACCGTCCTTGTACAGAACGGTACCCTGGAAATAGGCGACGCCATCGTGGCCGGCACCGCTTTCGGGAAAGTGCGGGCCATGCTTGATGATAAAGGCCGGCGGGTAAAGAAAGCCGGGCCTTCAACCCCTGTTGAGGTGCTGGGTCTGTCTGACGTGCCGCAGGCCGGTGACGTTTTTCACGCCGTGGAAGACGAGAAAAAAGCCCGTTCCATTGCCACCAAGCGGACGAACAAGAAGCGGGAAGAAGAATTCAAGTCGACTTCCAAGGTATCCCTGGATGACCTGTTCAAGCAGATTCAGGAAGGCCAGGTAAAAGACTTAAATATCATCATTAAGGCAGATGTACAGGGGTCTATCGAAGCGCTGAAACAGTCCCTGGCCAAGCTTAGCACCAGCGAGGTCCGGGTTAACCCGATTCACGGCGGCGTGGGTGGCATTACCGAAACTGATATCATGCTGGCCTCGGCGTCCAATGCCATTATCATCGGCTTTAACGTGCGTCCGGACGCTAATGCCCGTAGGGCTGCCGAGAATGAAAAAGTAGATCTCCGTCTCTACCGGGTCATATACAACGCCATCGAGGATGTCAAGGCGGCCATGGCCGGCCTTTTGGACCCGGAATTCAAAGAAGTGGTCATCGGCCGGGCGGAAGTGCGGCAGACCTTTAAAGTTTCAAAAGTCGGCACTATTGCCGGAGCTTATATAACCGAAGGGAAAATCACCAAAAATGCCGAAGTCCGGGTTATCCGGGACGGGATTGTTATCCATGAGGGTAAACTGGATTCCCTGAAAAGGTTTAAAGATGATGTTAAGGAAGTCCTGGAAGGGTTTGAATGCGGTATAATGGTGGAAAAGTTCAATGATATTGAGGAAGGGGATATCATTGAAGCCTTTGTGATGGAAGAAGTGAAAAGGGAGCTGTGATGTTATGAGCCAACTCAGGGCCAATCGTGTGGGCGAGGAAATAAAACGGGAAGTTACCCAACTGCTGAGGGATGAGATGAAAGATCCCCGGATTGGGTTTGTTACTGTTACCTCGGTGGAAGTCAGTCCTGATATCCGCTATGCCAGAATCTATGTCAGTGTAATGGGTTCGGCGGAAGACACCCAGCAGACCATGATTGCCCTGAACAAGGCGAGGGGATTTGTCCGCACCGAACTTGGCAGGAAAATACGGCTGCGCTATACACCCGAAATAGAGTTCCGTTTTGACGAGTCCATCAAACACGGGGCCAGGATCATGGAACTTTTAGGGGAAGTCAAAGAGGCAGAAGATGCTCATGAATGACTTGAATGCTATAGCAAAGGTGATAAAACAAGTGCGGAACGTAGTAATATGCGGCCATGCCATGCCTGACGGTGACAGTATAGGCTCAACGGTGGCCATGGGGCTGTTAATCAAAATGCTGGACAAAAACGTTACGGTCATCAGTCCGGACCCCGTACCCCGGGCATACGGTTTCCTGCCGGGGGTAAAGGACGTCATGGGCCTGAAGGAATTTCCGGAAGCCTGTGATCTGGCGGTTATCCTGGACTGCACAGATTTAAACCGGACCGGCGATGAGTTGGCCCATCGGCTGCAAAAGGTCCCCACCATCATAAATATTGACCACCATGTCAGCAACCACCGTTTTGGCCATTATAATTTTGTGGAACCGGCGGCTGCGGCGGCAGGAGAGCTTGTTTACGCTTTAGCCGGGGAGCTGGGCCTGGACCTGACCCCCGACGTGGCGATGAACCTGTATACGGCGGTAGCCATGGATACAGGTTCGTTCC
The DNA here is from genome assembly GCA_049324975.1 of Bacillota bacterium. GTDB lineage: Bacteria > Bacillota > Thermincolia > Thermincolales > CAZWUW01 > JBMOPI01. Next base: position 2,690 of record JBMOPI010000064.1, on the reverse strand, counting down.
GTTATGACAATACGACTGCGGAAACCCATAAAATTGCTGCCCGGCTTATCGGCACCGGCATCAATGTGGCCAGGATCAACGAAAACCTTTTTGAAAACAAGGAACTGATTACTCTGCGGCTGCTGGGCAGGGCGCTTTCCGGTATGCAGGTTTCACCTTGCGGCCGGGTGGCCTGGATAAGCGTGCCTTACTCCCTTATGGAAGAAATGGGCGCCCGGGACGAGCATGCCGACGGTATCGTTAATTATCCGAAAACTGCGGAAGGCGTAGAGATAGGTTTACTGTTCAGAGAAATCGAACCGGGCAGGATTAAAGTAGGCTTCCGTTCCAAAGAGACTGCCGACGTTAACAAACTGGCTGCTATTTTCGGTGGCGGCGGCCATCCCAGGGCGGCCGGATGTATGATAAACGGCGATCTGGCCGAGGTGGAAGCAGAAGTTATCGCGGCAGCTTTGGCAATATTGTCCGGACAATAATGGAGGGATTGCAGGTGGATGGCATTGTCAATGTCTTAAAACCACCGGGCATGACATCCCACGATGTGGTCAATTTTATCAGGCATACCCTGAACATAAAAAAAGCCGGGCATACGGGGACACTGGACCCCGGGGTGGCCGGCGTTTTACCGGTTTGTCTCGGTAAAGCCACCAAGGTGGCGCAATTTATAACTGACAGCGGCAAGAGCTACCGGGCGGAAATAACTTTCGGCCGCACGACTTCCACCCATGATAAATACGGCGAAGTGCTTGCGGAAGCCGATACTTCCGGCCTGTCCGCAGAAAAGATCGCTGCGGTGTTCGATGAGTTTTATGGCCGGATACTCCAGGTGCCGCCCATGACATCGGCGGTCCGGCACCAGGGAAAAAAGCTTTACGAACTGGCCCGGCAGGGCCTGACGGTGGAAAGGCAGCCGCGGCCGGTAGAGATTTACGGGATTAAAACTGTCAAAGTTAATCTTTCAGACCCGGTCAATCCCAGAGCGCTGTTTGATGTAAACTGTTCCAAAGGGACATATATCCGCACCCTTTGTCACGATGTCGGTGAACGCCTGGGCTGTGGGGCATTTATGTCCTTTTTGGTCAGGACAGGCAGCGGCCCCTTTCTGCTTGGACAGGCAGTCACCCTTGAAGAAATAAATCAGCTGGCTGCGGCGGGCAGGATAGGGGAGGCTGTTTTTCCCATCGATGCGGCGTTACAGCACCTGCCTTTTGTATATGTCAAAACTGCAACTGTACCGTCCGTACAGAGCGGCAGCAGGATTTATCCGCCCGGGATACAGAGTCTGCCTGCCGGTGAGCTGGCAGAAGGCCAGCCGGTGTGCCTGGCCGCTGCGGACACAGGCTGCCTGGCTATTGCCAAAACGCTGCGGGACCAGCCGGCTTTAGACGAAGAAAAAACCCATAAATATGTCTTCCAACCAGTGAAAGTATTTTGACGAGGGGAGAGGCTATGGAAATATACTATAATCTGCAGGATTTCAGAAAATCCCCCAATACTGTAGTAACCCTCGGTAATTTTGACGGTGTGCACCTGGGTCACCGGACATTAATCGGGAACACTGTTGCCATGGCCCGGGAGGTCAACGGCACCCCGGCGCTTTTTACTTTTGACCCGCACCCGATGAAGGTTTTGCAGCCTGAGGCCAGTCCCGCCCAACTGCTGTCGCGGGAAGACAAAATCAGGATTTTGCGTGAATTGGGCATTGAAGTGGTAATCATCGCCCCATTTTCAAGAGAAATGTCTAAGATGAGCCCGGAAACCTTTATTTATGAGGTGCTGCACGGTACATTTGCCGCCAGGGGAATTGTGGTCGGCTATAACTATACCTTTGGCCACCGCGGCAGGGGCGGCCCGGAACTGCTGCAGCAGTTTGCCCCGCAGTTTGATTACCGCCTGACGGTAATACCGCCGGTTTTTGCCTGCGGGTACGAGGTCAGCAGCACCGTTATCCGCCAGTTTCTTCTGGCCGGTGAGGTGGAAAGGGCCGGACAGCTCCTGGGATACCACCCCTTTATCCGCGGCCGGGTTAGTGCCGGAGACCGGCGCGGGCGGGAGATGGGCTTTCCCACCGCCAACCTGGACCTGCCCGATGATATCCTGGTCCCCGCCAACGGAGTGTATGCCGTAAGGGTTTTTATTAACGGTGACGTGCACTGCGGTGTGGCCAACATCGGCATCAAACCGACTTTTTTTAACAACCAGCCGAAAAACCTGGAAGTACATATTTTTGATTTTGCCAGGGATATTTATGATGCTGCGATGAAGGTGGAATTTTTAAGCCGGATCCGGGAAGAAAAGAGTTTCCGGGACGCCGCCGAACTTACTGAGCAGATCAGGTCTGACTGCGCTTTAGCGAGGGACATCACGCGCTGCCTGGGCGGGCATAAACCGCTGCCGGATTAAATATAATAAAAAGAGACGGGTTTGGAATTTACATCTATACCAATCTGTGCTAAAATTAAAAGCGTCAAACGTCCCGAACCTACCGGAAAGGAGACGTTTTGTATGATCAAGACGAAGGCCGGCTCCTACGATGAAGAGATGAAAAAGCTCATCGGGCAGATCGCTGAGGTATGCCTCAGTGAGGAGTTCCAAAGTCTTCGCCAGGAACTGGAGATGTTATATTTTAATTCCGGCATGGAAAACGCCCTGGTGGCTGCTTTTCAGGATGCCCTGATCACCATGCTGGC
>JBMOPI010000063.1:0-10775 GCA_049324975.1 Bacillota bacterium | reverse complement strand
TAAACGATACTGTTTACGAAACGGTATACGATGTACTATATAGTGCAGTATTTAATACGATTTATTATAAAAATTATGCTATAGTTTATAATGCTGTTTATTACACCGGGGATGAAACTGTTAGCACAACAGTATACGAAAATGTTTACGATTCAGGAGCAGAAGCACAGAACTCAACAGAGGTGCAGCCGGTTGAAACAGTAAGCGAAACGGTAAGTGAAACAGTTTATCTAACGGCTTATGATACTGTTTACGGCACGGTCTATGAAAGCGTTTACGACAATGTATATAATAATGCCGGTGACCAGCCTGCCGCGGAGAAAAGCGGGCCCAAACTTTTCCCCGGTACCTTCACTTCCACCGGCGATTACCTGGACTGGTACCGGGAAACCGGCAGGCTAAAGGAAGGCGGGCCGTGGATCGGCATCATTGCCTTCGACAGCTTTTTTAAAAACGATGACATGGACATGTATGTAAAATTACTGGAATCCCTGGAAGCAAAAGGAGCCAATGTTATTCTGGTCTTTACTAACACCGCGAACAAAAAAAACGCTGTTGAACAGTTTTTTATGAAAGCAGACGGCAGTTCCCGGATAGACTTTCTTGTTGCGGCCATGGGCTTTAACTTCATTTACGGCAGTACCGAGGCCGGAGTTGAACTGTTTAAGCGCCTAAATGTTCCGGTGATGGCCCCGGTTTATACCAGTAATTTGGATGACTGGGAGAACAACCCGGCCGGTATCAGCAGCGAGGTGCCCTGGCAGATAGCTTACCCTGAGCTGGACGGCCGGATTGAACCGGTGCTGATGGGCGGCAGCAGGGTAGTGGCTGTTGATGTTTATACGGGAGCGGTGATCGAGAAGAAACTGGCTTTGCCGAACCGGATTGAACGGGTTGCCGGCCGGGTACTGAGCTGGGCCAATCTGCGGAATGAACCCAATGCCGACAAAAAAATCGCCCTTGTCTATTACAACCATGACGGCGGAAAAGACGGGATAGGCGCCGCTTATCTTAATGTTACGAAGAGCGTTTACCAGGTCTTGCAGGCTTTGCAGGACGACGGGTACCTGGTTGAGGGAGATATCACCGCTGAGTCGCTGGCCAAAACAATGTTCGAAAAGGGAAGGAATATCGGCAGCTGGGCGCCCGGTGAACTGGATACCCTGATGAAAGCGGGGGTAATGACCGTTCCGGGGGATAAATACCTGGAATGGTACCAGATGCTGCCTCAGCAACTGCGCGACCAGGTGGAACAGGAATGGGGCCCACCGCCCGGGAATATTATGGTACATAACGGGGAGTTGGTCATTCCCGGGGCGAAAATCGGCAATATCTTCATCGGGCCGCAACCTATGCGGGGCTGGGCGGATGACCCGGCTAAAATTGCCCATTCACCTTCCTTGCCCCCACCGCACCAGTATATTGCTTTTTACCTGTGGCTGCAGAAGGAATACGGGGCCGATGCGGTGATTCACCTCGGAACCCACGGCACCCTGGAATGGCTTCCCGGAAGGAGCGTGGGGCTGGGAGAGGATGACTGGCCGGATGCCTTGATCGGCAATATGCCGGACATTTATCCATATATCGTTAATAACCCGGGTGAAGGCACCCAGGCCAAACGCCGGGGGTATGCGGTGACTATCGGCCACCTGACGCCTCCGATGATAAAGCCTGCATTGTATGGGGAACTGGCTGAACTCCAGCGTCTAATCACCGATTACCAGTCTGAACTGAGTAAAGAGACATCTTCCAGATTAGGGGCGCTGCAGCAGGAAATTACTGCGAAAATCAGAGCAAACAGCCTGGATCAGGTGTTGGATATCAAACTTAACGAAGAAGACTTTACCCGGGTAATATCTCCTGTAGAAAAATACCTGGAAGAATTTACAGCAGAATTAATGCCCTATGGTTTGCATACCTTTGGTCTGGCTCCTGAAGGCGAACTGCTGGAGCTGATGACAGACTCTATTGTTTCCTATGATGAAGAGGCGCGTAAGGACTGCCGCGATGAGATCAGGGGCAATTTAATGCTTAGTACGAATGAAATGACTAACTTGCTGAGAGTCTTGCGGGGAGAATACATAGAGCCGGGCCTGGCCCGGGACCCGGTACGGGTGCCGGAGGTCATGCCCACCGGGCGGAACCTTGTTTCCTTTGATCCCCGGATGGTTCCGGACAAGATAGCCTGGGAGACCGGCAAGAAAATTGCTGACCAATTATTGGAACAATATAAGGCTGAAAAAGGCCGTTACCCCGAAACTGTGGGCGTGGTCCTCTGGGCTATAGAAACCATGCGCACCCAGGGTGAGAGTGTGGCCATGATCCTGCGGCTGATCGGGGCTGAACCGGTTTGGGACAGCACGGGAAAGGTATCCAAAGTAAAGATAACGCCGGTCGAAACACTGGGCCGCCCCCGGATCGATGTGGTGGTAACAATTTCCGGGCTGTTCCGGGATACCTTCGCGCATACCGTCAATGTCCTTGATGATGCCTTCAGGCAGATTGCCCTCCTGGATGAAAGCCCTGACAACAACCTGGTGAGAAAGCACTATCAGGAACTCAAAGAAACACTAAAGGCCGGGGGTATGTCTGACGCGGACGCCGATTCACTGGCAACAGCCAGAATCTTTGGCGAACCCCCGGGAACCTATGGTACAGGGGTTTCCGAGTTGGTTAAAGCCACCGGCGCATGGGAAAACCAGCAAGAGTTAACGGATGTTTACATGTCAAGAATGTCCCATGTTTATGGGCGAACCAGTTATGGGAAACCGGCTACGGAAGCCTTTCAACAACTGCTGAAAAATGTGGAGGCGGTTGTCCAGGTGCGGGATTCCCTCTGGGGTGTGCTGGACAATGACGATGTTTACCAGTATCTCGGCGGGTTGAAACTGGCAGCCGAGGCGGCTTCCGGACACAAGGTGAAAGCTTATATTGCCAACACGCGCAATGCGGCAAATCCTGCCGTACAAACCCTTGAACGGTTCCTGACAACGGAACTGATTACCCGTGTCTTAAATCCCGAGTGGATTAAAGGAATGCTCAAGGAAGGTTCTGCCGGATCACGGGAGATTACCGACCACATTGCCAATCTCTTCGGTGTTGACAGCACCCTAGATGCGGTTGACGACCGGGCCTGGCAGAAAGTAGCCGATACCCTTATCTTTGACGAAACGGTGCGCAGCCAGTTGGACCCGTATGCTTTGCAGGCTCTCATCGGTTGGAACATGGAAGCCGCCCGGCGTAATATGTGGAACGCTGACCCGGAGACGCTGGCCAAGCTGGCGGACTTGTATATCCAAAATGCCGCTGATTACGGGGTGGTATGCTGCCACCATACCTGTGCCAACCTGAAGTTTAATGAATGGATGGCCGACTATTCTACCTTGGACAATGATACTTTGGCTAAATTTAAGGATGTTTTTGACAAAGCAACAAACAAAGAACTACAGATTCAGTCCAGACCGGTTACCTCTCCGTCCACATCGACCTCTGACAGTTCCGCTAACAGCGGCAGCCTAACTCTTCCTCCGGCTATGATTGGGCAGGAAGAACAAAAAGCTGATCCCGAACAACAATCGCCGGAACAGCAGCCTGTAAAGCCTGCGGAGAATGCACAGAAAATGTCCGGGCAGGAGGGGCGCCAGGAAATTCCTTTCTCAAGTGAAGGTCTTTCCGCCAGTGGCAGAGAGCAGGTGGCTATGCAGAGCAGTACTGAATCCGGCAATGCAGGCACCGGGCCGGAAGCTGCGCAGAAACCCAATCAAAAGGCATATGAGATTGAGCCTGAAAATAACGGCAAAAGTGCCGGCGGCGGGGCAAAAGGCGTGACAGTATTCGCCATACTCGGCGCTATGGCTATAGTAGCTGTATTTGCCAAGGGATACCTGTTTAAATAATCTTAAAAAACAAAAATTTAGAAAAAACCATGAAAGCATTGTCTTATTTATATAGACATGCTTTCATGGTTTTTTTTGACTGCAATTGCAGCATAATAACAAAAAGTTATTAGCCATATAACAATATGTTATTTATAATTAAATGTGAATTCTCAAACCAGATCAAAATTAGACGTTAGAGTGATGAGGAGGAGAGGTATGAAAAGAGTCGGAGTTTTCGTTTGCTGGTGCGGCTCCAATATCGGCGGCGTAGTGGACGTTCCGAAGGTAGCCGAGGCGGCCAAGTCATTTCCCAATGTTGTTTTTACCCAGGAATACAAGTATACGTGTTCCGAACCGGGTCAGGAAATGATGATTCAGGCCATCAAAGAACACAGGCTGGAAAGAGTGGTGGTGGCGTCCTGTTCCCCGCGCATGCACGAACTGACCTTCCGCAAAACTATCGCCAGGGCTGGACTGAACCCCTATCTGCTGGAGATGGCCAATCTCAGGGAACACTGTTCCTGGATCCACCCGGATAACCCGGAAGAGGCCACTGAAAAAGCCATCAACCTGGTGCGCAAGGCCGTGGCCAAAGTAGCGAAAGTAGTGCCTTTGCACGAAGGTTCCATTCCCGTTACCAAACGGGCGCTGGTAGTGGGTGGAGGTATCGCCGGGATCCAGGCTGCCCTGGATATCGCCGATCACGGGCATGAAGTGGTGCTGCTGGAAAAAGAAGCCACCATTGGCGGAAAAATGGCCTTGTTGGACAAAACCTTCCCCACCCTGGACTGTTCGGCGTGTATCTGCACACCTAAAATGGTTGACGCCGCCCAACACCCCAAAATCACCATCTATTCATATTCGGAAGTTGAAAGCGTTGCCGGGTACATCGGCAATTTCGATGTCACCATCAGAAAAAAAGCCCGCTATGTTGACATAACCAAATGTACCGGCTGCGGGATTTGTGAAACCAAATGCCCGACTAAAGTAATCAGCGAATTTGAACAGGGGATGGGCACCAGGCCCTGTATTTACAAGCCTTTTCCGCAAGCCGTGCCAAACAAGCCGGTAATTGACCCCGTGAACTGCAAAAAGCTCAGGGACGGCAAGTGCGGTGTCTGTGCCAAGGTTTGTCCGACCGGTGCGGTAAATTATGAAGACAAGGATGAATTTATCACCGAAAAATTTGGCGCCATCGTAATGGCCACCGGTTTTGAACTGTTTGACTGGACTGTTTACGAAGAATACGGCGGCGGGAAGTATCCGGACGTTATTACCAGCATGCAGTTTGAGCGGCTGGTGAATGCATCGGGACCCACCGGCGGCAAAATTAAAAGGCCGTCGGACCACAAAATTCCGGAAACCATTGTTTTTGTAAAATGTGTCGGTTCCCGGGATGAAGTCAAAGGTAAAAAATATTGCTCCCGGGCCTGTTGTATGTATACTGCCAAGCATGCCACCCAGGCCTGTGAAAAACTGCCCAATGGCGATGTATATGTATTCTATATGGATGTAAGGACGCCCGGTAAAATGTATGACGAGTTTTATACCAGGACCACCGAAGAATACGGCGCTAAATATGTAAGAGGCAGGGTTTCCAAGATCTATCAGGACGGCGATAAACTTATCGTCCGGGGCGAGGATACCCTGGTAGGCAGCGCCGTGGAGATTGAAGCAGACCTGGTGGTGCTGGCCACGGCCATGGTACCGGTAAAAGAAGCCCCCGAGTTGGCTCAGAAGATCGGCTTCTCCTATGACAAGGATGGTTTCTTCACCGAAGCCCATCCAAAACTTAGACCTGTAGACACCAATACTGCCGGTATCTTCCTGGCCGGCTGCTGCCAGGGACCCAAAGACATTCCCGACACGGTGGCCCAGGCATGTGCGGCGGCATCCAAGGCCAGCGCCTTGTTCTCCAATGACAACCTGTCCACCAACCCCATGATTTCAGAAGTTAATACCGACGTATGTTCCGGTTGTTTACAATGTACCCAAATATGTCCTTACAAAGCTATCAGCGGTAAAGAAATTACGGAGCGGGCCCACGGTACGGAAACTACCCGGGTGGTGGCTGATGTGAACAGCGGCCTCTGTCAGGGCTGCGGCGCATGTGTGCCCGAATGCCGGTCCGGCGCCCTGAACCTCAAGGGGTTCACCAATGATCAATTAATGGCGGAGGTGGATGCAGCATGTCTGTAAACGAAAACAATGCGTTTAAGCCGAAAATCGTGGGTTTCTGCTGCAACTGGTGCAGTTATGCCGGGGCCGACCTGGCCGGCATCAGCAGGTTCAAACAACCCCCGTACCTGAGAATCATCAGGGTGCCTTGTTCCGGGCGGGTTAATCCTGTTTATGTGCTCAGGGCGTTTCAAAAAGGGGCCGACGGGGTGCTGGTGGCCGGCTGCCACCCGGGCGACTGCCACTATGCTACCGGCAACTATTTCACCCGCAGGAGATTTTTGATTTTCAAGAGGCTGCTGGAATATGTCGGTTTTGAACCGGGGCGTTTTCAGGCCCGGTGGATCTCCGGCGCCGAGGGCCAGAAATTTGCCGATAACACAAAAAAAGTCGTGGATGACATCAAGGCTTTGGGGCCCAATAAACGCATGAGATTAAGCAGTGTCAAGCAAAACGATTAAGAAAAAGAGGTGTGCCGGATGAAAAAGACTACCGAAAATCTCAGAAAAACAGCGGCCAAGCTTTTACAGGACAAAGAGGTGGAGGTTGTGATCGGTTACGGTCCCGGCTCTGAGGCGGCCCGGACCCAACCGGTGTTTATCACTTCCCCCGAAGAAGTGGATAAACTGGTTTGGAACCCCTTCTGCGCCAACGGTCTTACTAAATACCTGATAGATTATAAAAATCATCCCGGCAAAGTTGCGGTGGTGGTTAAGGGCTGTGACTCCCGCGGTATTTACCGGCTGACCCAGGATAATATTATCCCCCGGGATAAGATCGTCATCCTCGGCATCCCCTGCCCGGGCCAGCTGTCCCACGTGAAAATCAACGCCATGGCCGGTGAAAAGGTAGCCGGCAAGCTGGTTGATTTTGAGGACAAAGGGGAAGATGTGGTTATCAAGACTGCCAAGGGAGAGTTCACAGTTAAAAAGAGTGAAACAGCCCTCGACAAGTGTTCCTTATGTGAACACCATACTCCGGTGGTAGCCGATCATATGGTGGGGGAACCCCTCAACATCTGCGGCACTCCGGACAATTACGAAGAAATCAAGAAGTTTGAAGCCATGACCCCGGAAGAGAAGGCCAAATACTGGCTCCAGCAGTTTGACCGCTGCATCCGCTGCTATGCCTGTAAGAACGTCTGCCCGGGCTGCAGCTGCCGGGAGTGTGTGTTTGACAATATCAAGCCTGACTGGTGCGGCAAGGAGACCAACGTGGCTGAGAACGAGCTGTTCCACCTCACCAGGGCTTTCCATCTGGCCGGCCGGTGTGTTGACTGCGGCGAATGTGACCGGGTATGCCCGATAGATATTCCGCTGCGGCTTTTGAACAAGAAGTTACTGAAAGACTGCAAAGAGTTATTTGAAATGACAACTCCCGGATCTGTCGAAAAGGGCGGCTCGGTCATCGGCCAGTACCGCCTGGAAGATCCGGAAGAATTCATGTAGGATGGAGAGGTGATATAAGGAATGGCGAACAAATCGATCAAAAAAGACCAGGTCAAAAACCTGTTAAACAAAATCGCGCAGTCCAACCAGCTTATCGCCCCCATCCAAAGTGACGGTATCACACTGTTCAAGCCGGTTTCTTCGGCTGAAGGGGTTGTGCTGGATTACGATAACGCGGTGGTTCCGCCAAAGGATTTCTTCTTCCCCCAGAGTGAGAAGATGTTCAGCTACAATATAGCTGCTCCGCAGTGGGCCATCAAAGAAGAAGAGGGGGTACCCAACAGGGTAATCTTCGGGGCCAGGCCCTGCGACGTTAAGAGCATTTTGTTCCTGGATAAGGTATTTGACGCCGAATTCCGGGATAATTATTACCTGGATAAGCGCAATAAAACGACCATTGTGGCCATGAGCTGCAATGAGTGCAAGCATACCTGCTTCTGTGGCGCTTTCGGCATCTCACCGAGCAGCGGCGAGGGTGCGGATATCCTGTTAACCGACCTGGGTGACAGGTACTATGTTGAAGTGCTCACAGATAAAGGGACCAAGCTGATGGGCGCCATTGAAGACATGTTTACCGGTGATGACGGCAGCGGTGAAGAGGCCAAGGCCAAGGCTACCGCCAATGCCTCTGCCAAGCAGATGCAGATTATCCTCGACGGGGTTAAGGAAAAGCTGGACAATATGTTTGACCACGCTATCTGGGGTGAAGAATCCGTGCGCTGCATCAGCTGCGGTACCTGCACCTATGTCTGCCCGACCTGCCACTGCTTCGACATCGTCGATTTCAACAACCAGAGCGCGGAAGGCTACCGCTACCGGTGCTGGGACTCCTGCCAGTTCTCCGCTTTTACCAAGGCTGCAGGCGGACACCAACCCCGGCCCAGTAAACTGGAGCGGACCCGGCAGCGCTTCCTGCATAAGCTGAGATACATCCCCGACCGTTATAACGAATGGGGTTGTGTCGGGTGCGGCCGGTGCCTGGAGAAGTGCCCGGTAAACATCGATATCGCCCAGATCATCGAGAAAGTAAAGGAGGTGGGCTAAGATGAGCGCTGCAGAAGTTACCAGCCCGTTACTGCCTCATAGCGCCACCATCACCAAGATTATCGATGAAACTTCCGACGTAAAAACTTTTCAGGTAGTCTTCGATGATCCGGCGGTTTTAGAAAACTTTGGCAACAAGCCCGGCCAGTGCGGCATGCTGTCCATTCTGGGGGTTGGAGAAGCCATGATCTCCATTACTTATTCACCCACCCGTAAAGGCATGCTTGAATTCAGCATCAAGAAAATCGGCCGGCTGACCACTGTAATTCACGAACTTGTTGTTGGTGACAAGATTGTCATCCGCGGCCCATACGGCAATCATTTCCCGTTTGAAATGATGAAAGGCAAGAACTGCCTGTTCATTGCCGGTGGCATAGGTCTGGCCCCGCTGCGGTCCCTGATTGATTATGTACTGGATAACAGGGATGATTACGGCCGGGTTGACATTATCTACGGCGCCCGGTCTTACGACGACCTTTGCTTTAAGTACGATATCTTTGACCGCTGGACTAAGATTAGAGATACCAATGTTTATGTAACTATTGACCGGGAAGAAGAGCAGTGGAAGGGTCATGTCGGCTTTGTTCCGTCTTATCTGGAAGAGCTCAACCCACCTTCCGGGAACACCATTCCCGTTACATGCGGGCCGCCCATTATGATTAAATTTGTTCTTCAGGCGCTGGAAAAGATGGGGTATAAGGATGAAGACGTCATCACCACCCTGGAAATGAACATGCGCTGCGGGGTAGGTAAATGCGGCCGGTGCAACATCGGGGAGAAGTATATTTGTGTTGACGGTCCCGTATTCAACCTGGCACAGATCAAGAAGTTACCTCCGGAGTTTTAATTGCGCCGGAGTTATAAAGTAGGGCTTGGAAAGGAGTAATTTCTTTGATTAATCTTATCATAGACCAGCAAAAGATTTCCGTGCCGGAAGGAACCAGCATTTTGGAAGCTGCCCGGACGGCGGGGATAGAGATCCCCAACCTTTGTTACGACCCCGAGTTAACCGTAGTTGGCGCCTGCAGGTTATGTGTGGTCGAAGTGGAAGGGGCCAGGAACCTGGTAGCCGCGTGTTCCACCGCGGTTACGGAAGGCATGGTGGTGCAAACAGACAGCCCTGCGGTTGTGGGAGCCCGCAGAGGAATCATCGATTTACTGCTGGCCAATCATCCCCGGGACTGCATGACCTGCCAAAAGTTCGGCAACTGCAAACTGGCCGGATACGCATATCTTTACGGCGTACGTAAAAGCAGTTTCACCGGCGAAAAAAGAAACGAAGCCGTAGATACCGGTAACCCCTGCATTGAGCGGGACATGAACAAATGCATGCTGTGCGGCAAGTGTGTCCGGGTCTGCGCAGAGGTGCAGGGCAGGCATGTAGTGGATTTCAGTTTCCGGGGCTTCGGCACCAAAATTGCCACTGCTTTTGATACCTCCCTGAGGCAATCCGATTGTGTCAGCTGCGGTAGTTGCGTAGCCCTTTGTCCTACAGGTGCGCTTACCGAGACAATGATGAAAGGCCGGGGACGGACCTGGGAAGTCAAAAAAGTCAGGACTACCTGTCCCTATTGCGGCTGCGGCTGTAATTTTGACCTGAACGTAAAAGACAATCAGGTTATCGGTGTTACATCCAATCCGGACAGCCCGGTGAACGGGCGGCACCTATGTGTCAAAGGGCGCTTCGGTTACGATTTTATTCACAGCCCGGAACGGCTTACCGACCCTTTGATTAAAGAGAACGGAGAATTTAAAAAAGTCAGCTGGCAAAGGGCGATAGATTTTGTTGCCGAACGGCTGGCGGAAATCAGGCAGCAACACGGCTGTGATGCTCTGGCGGTGTTAAGTTCCGCCAGATGCACCAATGAAGAAAATTATCTCCTGAACAAATTTACCCGGGCTGTATTGGGCACCAACAACATTGACCACTGCGCCCGCTTATGTCATGCTTCCACCGTGGCGGGGCTGGCCCTTGCCTACGGCAGCGGGGCCATGACCAATTCCATTAAAGAAATCCGGGATGCTGATTTTATCCTGGTCATCGGGTCCAATACCACGGAAACCCATCCCATCATCAGCCTGGAAATCAGGAAAGCCCTGAAAAACGGGGCGCAGTTGGCGGTCGCGGATCCACGGGAAATCGAACTTACCGGATTGGCTGATTTTCACCTGCAATTGCGGCCGGGCACCAATGTGGCCTTACTTAACGGGCTGATTAATGTGATAA
>JBMOPI010000062.1:0-10851 GCA_049324975.1 Bacillota bacterium | reverse complement strand
CGGCCCTTTTCGTCCCACGGGCATTCCACGGTTTTATGGGCCTGGTGGAATTCTGGGATGGAGCTAATCAGCGCACTTAAAGGCGCCCGCTCCCGGACCAGGTAATCCAGAACTCCGGCCAGCGTGGCCGGGGCGTCAAAGGCCAGCATAAACTGGGACAGGTTCCCCTGGCCGCCCATCACATCCGCATCCATGGCATCCTGTAAAAAAGACTGGGGCGAGGTCCGGGTGCGGATAACCCTGCCGCCGTATTGTTGGGCCATGGTTTCCAGTATGCCGGGGGCGGTCACCGGCGCGGCCACGGTTTTGCCCTGGCTGTGCCGGAGGATCAGCAGGGCCATCAGGCCCAGCAGCAGGTCGTCTTTAATCACCCGTCCCGTTTCATCGACCAGGATCATGTTCTCCGCGTTATTATCCAGCATCACCCCCAACAGCGCATGCTGTTCGGCCACAAACCGCCCCATAGCCGCCGCCTGGCCGGCCAGTGTGTCAAAAGGCTCCGGTTCCCGGGCGACCTCAAAATTACCGCTTAGGGGTATCACTTCACAGCCCAGCCCGTCCAGCAGTGGTGGTATGACACCTACCAGGTTGTAAGCGTCATAAGCGGCCACAATCCTGAGCCGGCTGTTCCGGACAGCATCCCGGTCCACTTTACTTAGAAGGTAAGCCAGGTAAGTATCCGGCATATTGGGCAGAAAGGTTGTCCGGCCCACATCCCGCCTGGCCGCCCGGCGGAAGTCGTCGCGGTAATAGAGGTTTTCAATTTTACGTTCCATCTCCCGGGATATGGTGGCGCCATTTTCGTCAAAAAAGTGGATTATCACCTGCTCAGGATCATGGGGTGAAAGTTTTACATGCACCCCGCCTTTGGCTTCCGCCGCCCTCAGGGCAAAACGGTGCACCGGGGTAACGATGTACCCCAGGTCCGCCAGTTCCACACCGGCAGCCAAAAGCCCGGACTGCAGAGCCATTTTAATCATCTTACAGGCTTTATAATGGTCCGATGACAGCACTACCCGGTTCCCGGCCCCGATGACCGACCCAAAGACTGCCCCTGCCTTGGCGGCGCACTCAGGCAGTAAATCAACATTTACCCGCCCGGCAATGCCATGACGGCCAAAAAGGTTTTTCTGGCCGCGGGTACCCCATACCAGGTGTTTGTCCACCACTGCCCCCTTATCCACCCGTTTATGGGGCCAAATCTTGGTATCAGGCTTTATCCGGCTGCCTTCTTCCAAAACCGTGTCATCTCCGATAACGGCCCCTTCAAAGACCGCCGCCCCGTCTTTTACCTGTACCCGGTTGCAAAGCACGGCGCCGCGGATTTCCGCTTTTCTTCCCACGTGGACGCCTTCCCAGAGAATGGCCCTTTTCAGGGAAGCGCCGGCCTCAATATGGCAGTCCCGGCCAATGACAGTGTAGGGTCCGATGCGGGCCCCCGCCTCGATGCGTGAATTACGTCCGATGACCACCGGCGGTTCCACCACGGCAGCCGGGTCAACATATGCATTCTCTTCCAGCCGCACCCCCTGCGGTCCTAATCCGGCCCCAGTCAAACGGACCCGGTTGCTGAGCATGTCATAATGAGCTTCCTGATACTGCCGGTGGTTGCCGATATCGCACCAGTAACCGCCGGCAGCATACCCGAACAACGGCCGGCCGTCAGCCAGCAGCCGGGGAAACAGGTCTTTGCTGAAATCAAACTTTTGGCCGGCAGGGATATACTCCAGCACTTCCGGTTCCAGTATGTAAATGCCGGTATTCACAGTGTCACTGAAAACTTCGCCCCAGCCCGGCTTCTCCAGGAACCGGCGGATTCCGCCATCTTCCCCGGTGATGACAACCCCGTATTCCAGGGGGATGTTCACGGATTTTAGCACCAGGGTGGCTAAGGCTTTCTTTTCCCGGTGGAAGCCTATGATTTCACTCAAATTAAAATCTGTCAGGGCGTCGCCGCTGATGACAATAAAGGTCTCCTTCAGGAAACCACCGGTGTTTTTTACGCTGCCGGCCGTACCCAGCGGGGATTCCTCGATAAAATAGCGCATGCTTACCCCGTGACCGGCACCGTCGCCAAAATAATTGCTGATTTCTTCCGGCAGGTACTGCAGGGTAACACCGATATCCGTTATCCCATATTCCTTCAGCAGCTTCACGGCATATTCCATCACCGGTTTATTTACCAGCGGGACCATGGGTTTGGGGCGGTCACAGGTTAGCGGCCGCAGCCTGGAACCTTCCCCCCCGGCCATAATAATGGCTTGCACGTCATCCTCTCCTTTCTAATGGGCGCGCTGCCCGAAAACATTATAACGACCGTAATTTCTGATCCGGTCATATAAAGCGCCTATTCTGCTGTTAGTCAGGTAATCGGGACGCCATCCCGCTCCCCGGGACTCATCGAGGACTTCCCAGTAAACATCGGAAGTCTGCCGGGCGATGGAATCCCAGCTATACTCATCCCTGACCTTCTTATAACCGTTTTCCATCATCCGCCGGGCCAGGTCCGGGTCACCGAATACCGTCATAATATTGTCGGCCAGGGAATTGGCTGACCCTGTGTAGCATTTCAGCCCGTCAATGCCGTGATTGACTATTTCCCTAAGCCCTCCGGTGTCTGCCACCACTACCGGGGTACGGGCAGCCATCCCTTCCAGAGCGACTATCCCAAAGGGTTCATAAAGACTTGGGAAAACTGCTACCGAAGCCTCCCGGTATAACTGGTTGCGGGTAGCGTCATCAATATACCCGGCAAAATGCACCCGGTGGCCAACCCCCAGTTCCCGCGCCCGGTTGCGTAAATAATCTTCATAAGGTCCTTTGCCGGCAATTACGGCTTTGGCGTCGGGATAGTAGGAAAGGATTTTGGGCATGGCTTCAAGCAGCAACTGCACGCCTTTTTCCCGCACCAGGCGGCCGACAAAAAAAATCATCCGGCGTTGGTTTTTGCGTCCCCAATCCACCGGTCGTTCATCGAAATCTGCCAGATCCACACCATTAGGCACAACCCTGAGCTTATCCTGGGGCAGTTGAAAAAAGTTCCGCAGTTCCTGTTCCATATACTCGCTGCAAACAATCACCCGCCAGGCCTCAAAGGTCAGCCACCACTCCACATCGCTGATGTAACGCTGGTTGTCATTGTGCAGTCCGTGGTTACGGCCGTACTCTGTCGCATGGATAGTTGCAACCAGCGGCACCCGGTAAATGTACTTTATACCCCGGGCGGCAAAAGCCACCAGCCAGTCATGGGCATGCACCAGGTCAATTTTACCCTGGGAGTTTATCATGCCTGCCGCATATTCCTGCATAGCCAGGTTAAGGTGCAGGATCCAGGTGCGAAAATCGGGAGCAGTCAGGCTGTACGGCGGCACCCGGTGCACATTGACCCCCGCCACATCTTCACGGACGGGCAATTCCGGCCCGCCCGCCGTTATCACATGGACTTCCATGCCCCGGCGTACCAGGGCCCTGGAAAGGTGAAAAACATGCTGGGCCAGCCCGCCAACACTTTTGGGCGGGTACTCCCAGGAAAACATAATAATGCGCAAATCCTTTCCCCCTTCCGGAATTTCGGCCGTTAACCGGCCGTAAGCTTATTTTTTCAAAAGGGCGGCCCCTTTATTCAGGATTTGCCGGGGGTAAAAAAGCGGTCCGGGATTTCCGGGCCGCGCTTTTGGCCTTAATATGTGCCTCCGTTATGCACCTCATAACTCCAATTATGGCCATTGTTATTGTCCCAGTGGTCAGCGCTGTCCTTGAAGCAAAAATTAAACCTGCTTTCGTCGGTAACCTGCAATGTCTGCTCCCAGCCCCGGCCGGTCTTCAGCATCTTCAGGTCCTTTACATCATGCCAGGATTCATGGGGGCCAAAGCCCATATGCAGCCACACCTGGTCTGCACCGGACTTTGCCAAAAGACCTTCGTAAATTACATTAATATGTTCCCCGACAGTGATGGGAGTAGGGTAAACAGCAACTCCCCCCGTGCTGTCATAAGCCGCATTGGGTGAAGACCATTGGCCGAAGGTTTCTTTTCTTTCCATAAGTACGCCTACCTCCTGATTGATTTAGTCATTCATAGTATCTTTCCTGGCCGTTTTTTTATACGTTTCGTGATGCTATAAAAACCCCCAAAGGAAAAAACCCGCCGATACGACGTTGTCGTTCGACGGGTACCTTTACCTAAGCGGATACTGATCCGGACGGATGTTTGCCAGAATAGCCAGGGAGAAGTTGGAGTCAATGGCATTACCGCCGGCCATCAGCCTTTTTTCCTCTTTTTCGGCGTCATTTCTGATTTTGGTAATCAGGCTTACAGCGCTCAGGTTGTCTTTGTTCTCTTCCCAGGTAAGGGCCATGTCGGCTGCCATTATTGCGGTATGGTGCATGATGATGGATTTCGCCCGGTCAACCGTTTCCATGACCACACCGGCCCGGTAGAGTTGGAAGAGGGTAGTCGGTTTCCTGTTGTAAAGGTCGGTGTAAACCTGTGCCGCCTCTGTTTTCTTATTTGCCAGCCACAGGCCCCAACCGTAGGTATCCATGATTTCCGTGGGTTTATCCGGTCCCATGTTATAAGCTTCCAGGGCCAGTTTATTGCCCTCCGTCAGTTCCCCGACTTCAATCAGCACCCTGGCCAGGGCATGCTTCTTAAACCTGTTGACAGGGTCCAGGTTCATGTGGGCCCTGGCTACTTTGATATAATTTTTCTTCTCTTCCGCACTGAGGCCTTCCAGGTGGTTTTTAAAATCGTAAGCTTCGGTCAGGACCTCGAGCATCGGTTCGTTTTGGGGATCCAGTCCATAAGCGCTTTCTCCGACGGTTATTGCGCCGTTCCAGTCACCCTTACGGATTTTTTCCACCATTTCATGAATCTTGCCGGCAACTTCCTTGTCTGTCTCGGCCTTGGTTTTTTTCGGTATATCCTTTTCTTTGTAGGCAGCTTCCTGAACCGTGGTTTTTGGTTTTTCTTTATTCAAAAAAGGTAACCTGCCCTTTACGGCATCGGCACATCCACTCACCAACAGCGCACTGACCATTCCGACAGCCACCAGTATCCGGATTTTTTTCATGGTTAATTTCTTCCTCCTTCTAGGAATCTTATATGATGGATTAAAAAACAGCCCACCTCCGATAACACACCGAAGACAGACTGGTCCTGCCAAATCCGCCAAACTTCGGCAACCCGGCTATCCCTATGCCCAGGACCCGTGGCTTTGCGTCCACGCCTTGCGACGGGTTTGCCTTTTCGGTTTTACTTTTGGTATCCTCTTTTTTATATCGTAAAAAGCCCTTCAAAACATTAGAGTGTAGCACCAAAAAATATTGCCATCATAAAATACATTAGGGAAATTATAACCGCAATAAAGAAAGGTGAAGGATTTTTATGAGGGACCAAGTCAAACTGCTTTGTGGCAAAATAAGGGATATTTGTCTGAATACCTCAAAAAAGCTGGCCTTCAAAGCACCGGCCGAATTATCCGTATATATGATAAAAAACCTTGTTATCATAAATGTGGATGGGATTTTTAACACGGCCGAAATTATTGCCGCCAAAAACAGTATGAACCGTGAAAAGATTATCCTGGCCAGCCATGCCGTAGCCGAGATCTGGGTAAACAGTGTCGCCAGGGAGTTGGAACATCTACTGGGCATAAAACCCCGCACCTATTTCCTTGACTACAGACCGGAGTGCAACACCGCCATGTTTGTGTTATATTACGACCGGTCTCTGGTTGATGAAGCCGATGAAATCCGGCCTCCAAGTTTAAAAAGGCTTCGCTGGCGCGAAGCGCCGAGTTAGCCTTTTTTATACCGCAGGCGCGTTATACTTTCCTATGGTGTTAAAAAGCCTGCGCCGGTATAGGCACAGGCTTTTCCTTTACAGATTTTTAATCAGTTCATCGCCAAATTCAGAGCACCTGACTTCTCTTGCCCCTTCCATCAGCCGGGCAAAATCATAAGTCACCACTTTGCTGGCGATGGTTTTTTCCACGGAACGGTAAATCAGGTCGGCAGCCTCCTGCCAGCCCAGGTACTCCAGCATCAATACACCCGACAACAGCACTGAACCGGGGTTAACCTTGTCCAGGCCGGCATATTTTGGAGCGGTGCCATGGGTGGCTTCAAAAACAGCATGTCCGGTGACATAATTGATGTTGGCCCCCGGCGCAATGCCGATTCCGCCCACCTGGGCGGCCAGGGCGTCGGAGATATAGTCGCCATTCAGGTTAAGGGTGGCAATGACATCATATTCCTTAGGCCTGGTAAGGATCTGCTGAAGGAATGCATCCGCGATAACATCCTTGACAATAACCCTGCCGGCAGCCACGGCCTCAGCCTGGGCTTTATCCGCAGCCTCGCCGCCCTTTTCCTCCTTGACCCGGTCATACTGGGCCCAGGTGAACACCTTGTCCCCAAACTCAGCTTCCGCCAGCTCATAGCCCCAGTTTTTAAAGGCCCCTTCGGTGAACTTCATGATGTTCCCTTTATGTACCAGGGTTACGCTTTGCCGGCCAAACTTGATGGCATATTCTATAGCCGCCCGGACCAGCCGGTATGTCCCTTCTTTAGACACCGGCTTGACCCCGATACCGGAGGTTTCCGGGAAACGGATTTTTTTGACGCCCATTTCCTCCCGCAAAAACCTAACTACCTTTTTAACTTCGTCGCTGCCTTCCGCCCACTCAATGCCGGCGTAAATATCTTCGGAGTTCTCCCGGAAAATCACCATGTCAACCAGTTCCGGCTGCTTCACCGGTGAAGGGACACCGTTGAAATACCGCACCGGGCGCAGGCAGACATAAAGGTCCAGCTCCTGCCGCAAAGCTACATTGAGTGACCGGATGCCGCCTCCGACCGGGGTTGTAAGGGGTCCTTTAATGGCTACAATGTATTCTTTAATTTTTTCCAGGGTATCAGCCGGCAGCCATTCGCCAAATTTGTTGAAAGCCTTCTCGCCGGCGTAGACCTCCAGCCAGTCAATTTTTTTCCTGCCGCTGTATGCCTTCTCCACCGCGGCGTCCAGCACCCGGACAGCCGCCGCCCAGATATCCGGGCCTGTCCCGTCCCCCTCAATAAAAGGGATAACCGGGTTGTCCGGCACCTGCAGTTTACCGTTTACGATAGCAATCTTTTCTCCCATTCTTGTCACCTCTTATATAAGTATTGTAGACATGAAAAGAGGGCACCTGTGCCCTCGATTGGTTTAGCAATCAGGCTGTTTATGCGCGATGGCTGAAATGCTCTTCATAGATGTAAACCAGTTCCTTATCAAAAAGCGAGCGCTTCAGGTCAACCGCCATAGCCCTGACCTTGGCCAGGATTTCGTTGGCCTCGTCATCCTCCAGATGAATTCCGTACTCGGCAAATTTCATTGTAATCGACTTGGTACCGGAGTGTTTGCCGATGACGATCTGCCGCGCCAGGCCGACCTCTTCCGGACTGAACACTTCATATGTAAGAGGGTTCTTAATTGCCCCGTCGGCATGGATCCCCGATTCGTGAGCGAACATGTTGGAACCGACAATGGCTTTCCAGGCCGGCAGTTCCCGACCGGAGGCCAGGGAAACATATTCGGCAAGGTCCCGGAACATTTCCGTTTTAAAGCCCAGGTCATAATCCCATAAGTATTTTAAAGCCATTGCCACTTCTTCAAGAGCGGCATTGCCGGCCCGCTCACCAAGTCCGATCACGGTCACGCCCACATGGGAAGCGCCGGCCTTGACACCGGCCAGGGCGTTGGCTGTGGCCATGCCAAAATCGTTATGAGTATGCATTTCGATGTCGATACCTACCCGCTCTTTAAGTGTTTTGATGTTTTCGTAGGTAGTAAAGGGATCCAAAATCCCGACGGTATCGCAGTAACGCAGCCGGTCCGCCCCGGCCTTCTTGGCCTCGGTGGCAAACCGGACCAGGAAATCCATATCACTCCGGGAAGCGTCCTCAGCATTTACGGAAATATACACCCCGTTCTTTTTGGCATACTCAACGGCTTTGATCATGCTCTCGAGCACCCATTCCCGGGTAGTTTGCAGTTTATGCTGGATATGTATATCGGAAGTTGATATCGAAATGGCTACGGCATCCACACCGCAGTCCAGGGATTTTTGAATATCCGAAATAACTGCCCGGTTCCACCCCATGATGCTGGCCTTAAGCCCGGCTTTAACAATATCTTTGATAGCTTTGAGCTCATCGCCGCCCATTACGGGAATGCCGCATTCGATCTGGTGCACCCCGACTTCGTCGAGCATCCGGGCAATGCGCAGTTTTTCTTTATTTGCAAAAACAACCCCGGCAGTCTGCTCGCCGTCCCGCAAGGTCGTGTCAACGATAGTAATTTTTCCCTCCGTCATTGGTTCGCCCCTCCCAATCCGGCATTGGTCTTCTTTTTATAGAGCCAGACAGTAATATTGTAGCATGAAAACAAATTTTTGAGAACCCATATTTTTGATTTTACTATAATTCGACAATCTTGCGAAACAAGGCAAAAAATAATTGGCACCATACCAATGGTGCCAATATGTATGTTTGGTTTAAAAGGTGATGGATAATTGGTCCATAACATGCTGTATCTTGTTAAATACCGTAGTTTTGTCGGAGCCGGCAAACAGCAGCCCCACCGCTCTCCGGCGGTCATCAAGCACCAGGGCGCCGCTATCCCCTCCCTGGGACATGGGCGTGGCAATAACCTGGTCCTGAAATACTGCCTGCTCCCCGTCTCCCATATCCACCTGTACCGTAACATCCACGGCCCGAACAACGCCTTTGGTCACACCGGTGGTACGGCCGCTTTTTACTACCGGCATACCTACTTCGGCCTTTGCTGTTCCTTTTATCTTGCCTATACCGAGAATTTCCGGCCTCAGGACGCCGGTCTGTACTGGTTTGGCTAAAGCCGCATCGATCAGGTTATCCTTTTCTGTCTGGCGCAGTACTTTGATCACATATGACGGCGCCATTAGCCTGCACACGGCATTTACACATTTTTCAGCGGCCGCCGCCCGTGGACAGGTAGGAGTCATCATCAGCCGGTGTACGGGGTGAAAACGGTCCACCCGGCCGATAACGTCGTCCATGGTACCACCGTCATGGGGTCCCGGGTGCAGCACCGGGTCCCCGATTTTACTCCGGTTATCCCGGCCGTCGGTCCCGTTGGCAATCACATGGTTGTTGGAAAGAATCAGCGGTTCTCCGGTGTTCTTATCCCGCACGAGTGCCCCGAAAGTCCCGGCTGTAATCTTGTAATGACCGATGCTCACCCCCGGCTGGATGGGACTATGCCGTTCCGTCCTGCTCAGCAGCTTGATATCGCCTACTTCAATTACATCTGTAACAATACCGTCAATTTCCTTTGGCACAACCTGACTGGCCTGCAGTTTATCTTCCGGCAGCTTATGGCGGACCAGGATAACAATGCTCTGTTTGGGCGAGCCGGTGGAGGCTTCCTGTACCATTTTGGGTCCGATACCCACACCCACCACGTTGTCCAGGCCCAGCAGCTTTAATTTATGCTTTAATATGGCAGCCTTTATTTTTTGCATATCAACCCTCCTCCCAAGCATATTGATGCACTACATAATATGCATGAGAGGGGTAAAAGGGGATTGCCACTGATATGAATAAAAGTCAATGACTCGTAATAAGGCGTTCATTACGGAGCATCGTTACTTGTACTTTTGGACCGCCGGCTGCAAAATCAATGCGGCCGACAGGACGTCGGCCGCATTTTGGCGGTCCGTTAGTACAAGTCGATGCGGAGTACCGAACGCCGTTTACGAGTCATTGACTTTTAACTTATTCTGTGAGCTGCTCCATTAACCTCGCCACCATGGCTGCGGCTTCCGCCCTGGTTACTTTGGACTGGGGGTTGAAATTGCCTTTGGCGTCACCTTTCAGAATACCCGATGCAACGGCTGCTGCTACACCGTCTTTAGCCCAGGCGGAGATTTTGGCATCGTCTTTAAAATCTGTTTTGTCACCCTTGACAGCCTTTTCACCCAGGGCTTTGACCAGGACCATTGCCATTTCCTCACGGGTTATAGGTTTATCCGGGAAGAATTTACCGTTGCTGCCGGCAATGACCCCTGCCTTGAAGGCGGCTTCAGTATAACCATAGGCCTTATGGTTTTTGGGTACATCGGAAAAACTTGCATCCTTGGCGTAATACGGGTTTAGATTAAGGGCCTTGACCAGCATTTCAATAATATCGGCCCTGGTGATAGCGTCATTGGGCTGAAATTTGTTTTCTTTTACGTTGCTGACAATATTCTTTCGGGTCAGCAGGTCAATATCTTTTTCGGCCCAGTGGCCTTTGACATCGTCAAATTTAGACATTACTTTGATCGGCCCGCCGTTGTAACGGTTGATGATCTCACCGGTTTTGGCGTTGACAGCAGTTTCATAGTAAATAAACTGATAGCGGTAAACTAACCGGGTTTCAAATGTGCGGTCGGTTTTCATTAACCGCACATACCCCGGTTCCAAAACATTCCCGGTGTTCATTATCCCGTTGGCCTTTTCCAGTGATATAACACCTTCAGCGGCGGGGAACTCAAGCTTTTCCCAGTTGCTGTAAAAACGGGTAATACTTCCTTTACCGTTAACATTAACCGAAATATTATTTTCATTAAAGGGGATACCGTTAACCAGCCGGGTAAAATTAAACTCATAAAACGGCCGTTTGCCTTCTTTGACCATAAATGGGTCTTCATAATAATTAACATTTGGCATCCTAAGCTCACCCAGCCTGGAAGGGAACGTCTTTTTCACGTATTCCACTGCGATGGCCTTAGCCTGCTCCTCAGTTAAATCTGTTACGGGATTAGTCCACGGGTCACCGGTATATGAG
>JBMOPI010000061.1:0-10932 GCA_049324975.1 Bacillota bacterium | reverse complement strand
TTAGTTTGCCATGAGGAGATGAAAATATTGTTAAAAGAAAAGGATAATTTGCCCCGGGTGGCATATTTCTGTATGGAATACGGCCTGCATGAAGAACTTCCCATATATGCCGGCGGCCTGGGTATCCTGGCCGGTGATTTTTTGAAGGCAGCCCATGATTTGGGGAAACCGGTGGTAGGTATCGGCATCCTCTGGCGTCATGATTACACCGAGCAGTATATCGGTCAGGACGGCAGGCCTTACGATGTTTATCCTGCTTACGACTATGCCTTTGTCAAGGATACCGGCAAGACAGTCCGGGTGCGTGTCCGGGGTGCGGACGTTACCTGTAAGGTGCGGCTGGTCGATCAATACAAGAATGCGCCCCTTTACCTGCTGGATACCAATTTCCCGGGCAGTGAGCACGGTTGGATGACAGGCAAACTGTATGGCGGGGTGGAGCAGGACCGGGTAGCCCAGGAAATCATCCTCGGTGTCGGCGGGGTGAGAGCGCTCCGGGCGCTGGGCATCGAGGTTGACCTGTATCATTTCAATGAAGGTCATGCCGTTTTTGCGGGCACCGAACTGATCCGGGAAAAGATGCAGCAGGGCATGTCTTTCCATGATGCATGGGCAGCTACCAGGCGGGAAATCGCTTTTACCACCCATACCCCGGTTTCAGCCGGCAACGAAGAGCATAACCACGGGCTGTTGCAGCATATGGAAGCATATAACGGCCTTACTTATGAACAAATGAAGGAAATCGGCGGCGACCCCTTCAACATGACTGCGGCTGCTCTCCGGATGTCCGGAATGGCCAATGCCGTATCCAAACTGCACGGCCAGACAGCAAGGCAAATGTGGAAAAATGTCCATGAGGCCGCACCCATTATTTCCATTACCAACGGCGTTCATCCGGAAACCTGGCAGAATGCCCAGGTCAAAAATGCCTTTGAGAAAGGCGAAGACCTCTGGGAACCGCACATGCAGGCCAAAAAAGAACTGGTAGACTTCGTCAGCCGGAACACTGACGCCAGGTTAAACCCCGACGCGCTGATTGTCGGTTTTGCCCGCCGGGCGGCCCCATATAAAAGAAGCGAGCTGATTTTCAGGAACGCTAATGTGATTGACCCGCTGCTGCGGGAAGGCAAAGTGCAGCTGATTTTTTCCGGTAAAGCCCATCCCAGGGACACCATGGGTAAAGACATTATCGCCGACCTGGTGAAAATGGACCGGAAATATAAGAACAGTGTGGTTTTCCTGGAAAATTACAACATGCATGTGGCCAAAAAGATGGTCAGGGGCTGTGACATATGGCTTAATAACCCCCGGCGGCCGCTGGAGGCCAGCGGCACTTCCGGAATGAAAGCGGCTATGAACGGTGTACTTAATGTCAGTATTGTAGACGGCTGGGTGGCCGAAGGACTGCAGCACGGTATCAGCGGCTGGTCGCTGTGTTCGGTTTGCCACCTGGCTGAACATCACCTGTCCGAGGATGAGCGGGACCTGAAGGCACTATACCGGACACTGTTTGAGGAAGTTATCCCCACCTATTACAATGACCGGACCAGGTGGTCGGAAATGATGCGGGCCAGCATCGACATGGCCCATTACCAGTTTTCAACCCACCGCATGATCAGGGAATATTTCGACGTTTTATACGCAAAAATAGCCGGCGCCGGAGAAGGAGGCGCCGTTTATCAGACAGCCGATACTGCAGGATACAGGCCGGACTAAAACATTGGAGAGTGGCGGCCACTCTCCTTTTTGTTAACATACCAGTTCCGTTTTTTCTTCCAGGATTTTTGCAAATACTTCTACGATTTCGGGGTCAAACTGGGTCCCGGAACAACGCTTCATTTCCTCTACCGCTTCCTTGACGTTTTTCCTGTTGCCGTAAGGGCGGTTGGAGGTCATGGCGTCAAAACTGTCCGCCACTGCCATGATACGGGCATGCAGGGGGATTTTTTCACCTCGGAGGCCCGTAGGGTAACCTTTACCGTCATAACGTTCGTGATGGAATTTTAACAAGGGGATTACCGGCTGCAGGGCTTCAACCGTCTTAACCATTTCCGCCCCCCAGTGCGGGTGCTTTTTAACCAGTTCAAATTCTTCGTCGGTAAGGCCGCCCCGCTTCATTAGAATTGCCCGGCTCACTTCGATCTTGCCTATGTCATGGAGGAAGGCGCCGATCTTAATAGTTTTTATATCCTCTTCCGGCAGCCTCATCTTTTCAGCGATGGCAACAGCGTATTTGCCCACCCGCTCGGAGTGGCCATAAGTGTATTTGTCTTTGGCGTTGACGATGCGCACCAGCATTTTGATAGAGTTAATCAGTTCAGCCTCGGACTGGTTCAAATCTGATTTCAGTTCATCCAGTACGGAGAAGTACAGTTCAACCTTGTTCCGGCTGAAATACTTGGCCTTATAAAGGGCCTCATCCGCCAGTTTGATTAACTCTTCCTTGTTTTTGGCATTATCAGGGTAGGTGGCAACCCCGACAGAAACAGTCAGGGTTCCAGCAGGCTGTTGTTCCCGTCCGGGGAAAGGATAATCTTCCACTGCCCTGCGGAGCTTTTCAGCCATCTCAAGGGCTTCCGTCTTAGCAGCGCCATAGAGGATAACAGTGAACTCTTCCCCGCCATACCTGGCTACCATGTCATTGGGCCCAAGCTCTGTTATCAGCAGCTGGCCCAGTTCATACAACAGCTGGTCCCCTGCCTGGTGGCCGAAGAGGTCGTTATAGTGTTTGAAGTGGTCAATATCGATAATCAACAGGGCCAGCGGCTGTTTTTCCTGTTCAGCCATAGCCACGGCCTGGGCCAGGCAATCCTGAAAGTAACGGTAGTTGTAAAGCTTGGTCAGACCGTCGGTAATAGCCATAACCAGCAGCTCTTCATTTTTGAGGCGCAGTTCCTTTTGCTGGTTGAGGATATCGGTCTGCATGTTTTTGATGTCCGCCACCATACCGTTAAAAGCCCGGGCAAGTATGCCGGTTTCGTCCTGCGATGGCACGTCCACCGTCACCGAAAAGTTGCCGGCGGCAACCTGTTCCACCCCTTCGGCCAGGGCCTGCAGCGGCGCCGAGATTTTTTGTGCCTGCCAGACGGAAAGTACAAAAATAATCACACAGATGATGACCAAAGTGCCGATAACTTTATCCCGCAGTTCCTGACCGGCTTGGAGGGCATGCTTGGCCGGCACCTGGACGACTACACCCCAACCCAATTCCTTAACAGGGGCGTAACCAATCAGTACCGGCTCACCGTCCGCTCCGGCAGACGCCCCGGGCAGGCTGGTTGCGTCACTGATATCCCTAATAACCAGGCCATCTGTTTGCTGGGCTAATAATTTCCTTGTATCGGGGTGGTAAATCAAACCGCCCTTCCCGGTAATAATATAACCGGTAATATTTTTGTCCACTACCGCATTTTCCACCAGCCGGCACAACATCCTGTTGGTAAGCAGGTTAAGGCTTCCGCCAAGCACCCCGGTGACATTGCCGTTGGCATCTTTAATCGGGCTGGCTATTATCACTACCATGTTTCCCGTTTGTGCGAGGAATGGTTCGCTGATGTACTGCCGGCCTGTATTAAGCACATTTTTGACATAAGAGCGGTCAGAAAAGTCCTGTCCGATCAGCGACTTGTTCTCAGGGTGGAAGTTTTCAACTATCCCTTTACGATCGGTAATTACGATACCGTCAAAAATACTGGCCGAACTATACAAGTGACCCAGGTTCTGCTGGCGTTTTCCGGAATCGGTTTCCCGGATCCACGGGCTGTCAGCCATACTTTGCCCCGCCTGCATGGCAAATGACATGAAATGCTGAATTTCATTGGCCAGTGTTTTGGCAACGCTTTGGTTGTGCTCCAATACGGAATTGCGGGCAAACTTATAAAAACCCAGCAATGAAATGCCGCCCAGAACCAGGGAAGCACCAATAACCAGGCTTAAAGTCAGGACAATTATCTTACGGCTGAGACGAAAGGCAGAGAATTGCATAGCAACCTTCCTTCTTAAAGTGAGGTTTTTGCTATTGGAAACAATTACTAATATAAGTTTCGACAATATTTTGCATTTTCCTCTTTTTTGGGATAGTGCGAAAATAAAAAAAAGCCCCCGACGGGGCTTGGTCATATCTATACCGGGGCCTGCTCATGCGGCGGCTGTTTTCCGGAACCTGCGGAGCAAGCTGCCGGCCTTGCGTTTGTAATCGTCAATAATGGTGTAAATGACCGGAATGACAATCAGTGTAAAGAGGGTGGACGATAATAGCCCGCCAATCAGGACCCAGGCCATGCCGGACCTGGATTCGGCGCCCTCACCCAGGGCCAGGGCTGTCGGCAGCATGCCGAAAATCATGGTGAAGGTGGTCATGATAATGGGCCGCAGCCTGGTCCGGCCGGCTTCCACCAGCGCTTCCCGCAGGGTCAGCCCGCGTTCCATCAGGGTATGGGTGTAATCTATCAGCAGTGTCCCGTTTTTGGCCACCAGACCGTCCATCATAATGAGCCCAATCATGGAGAAAAGGTTCAGGGTGTTGCCTGTAATGGCCAGGGCCAGGAATGCGCCGACAACCCCGAGGGGCAGCGCCATCATCCTGATGAAAGGGGTCAGGAAGGATTCGTAAAGCATGACCAGCACCATATATACCAGGACTATGGAGAGGATTAAGGCAGAAATAAGGTCGGCAAAGGTTTCCTGCATACCTTCCGCCTGGCCGGCAAAAGTGATGCGGTATCCGGGCGGAAGCTGTATTCCGGCGACTTTTTCCCTGGCCTCCTGAAGAAAATCGTTCAGTGTCCTGTCCCGGAGGCTTCCTTTTACCGTGATGGCCCGCTGCCGGTCAATGCGTTTGATTTCTGTCGGACCGCTGCCCGGGCCGACTTCCGCCACCTGCTGCAGTTGGACGACGGCGCCTGTTACGGACGTTACGTTAAGGTTTCTAATTTCATTGATGTCTGATTTATTCAGCCCCTCCAGGCCGACCAGGATATCTGTTTCCTCATCGCCTTCCCGGTATTTGCCGGCAGTGTCACCGTTCAGGGCGGCGCGTACTGCCCGGGATACATCCTCTACGGACAATCCTGAGGCTGCGGCCTTACGCCGGTCAATTTTAACCTGTATTTCCGGCTGGCCAAGCCGCCAGTCGGTATCGACATCCCGGGCCCCGGGGGTCTCCTGAATAAGCTTTTTTACCTGGTTGGCGATAACGACCAATTTATCGGTGTCCGGCCCGGTAATCTGGATTTCGATATCCCCGCCGGGCGGCCCCATGTTGTCAGCTTCACTGACGGTGACCCGGCCCTGGACAAACCCGGCCCCCCATTTCCGGATCTGGTCGCTTATTTCCCACATGGTCCGGTCACGTTCTTTCTTATCTTTCAGCTGCAGGCCGATCCTTCCCAGGTGCGAGCCGGCAGAAGCGCCGTTCATCCCGCCGGAGGAACCGAGGGTCGTGTGGTAGTACTTGATTTCCGGGATGGTTTGGAGATACTTTTCAATTTCAGTCAAAGCCATATCGGTCTTTCCAATCGGCGTGCCGATGGGCATTTCTAAGTTGACAGTCAGTTCCCCTGAGTCAATTTTCGGCATCTGTTCGGCGCCGATAATTCCCGTAGCAGGCAGGGCCAGGCTGGCTAAAAATGCCAGAGCGGCGATGGCCAGGACGGTTTTCCGGTGGGCCAGGGACCAGTTAAGGAAAGAAAGGTATTTTTCTTTGGTCTTATCCCCCAGCGGCGCGGTACGCTTCCAGAGCCAGCCGAACATGGATTTCCGCCCGGAGCTTGTCGCTGTTTCTTTATCCTGCTCACCGTTGTCCTTCTTATATAGTTTTGAAGCCAGCATAGGCGTCAGGGTGAAGGAAACAAAAAGGGAGAAAAGGGTGGCAAATACCACGGTTAGACCAAACTGACGGAAAAACTGGCCTACCATCCCGTTCATAAAAGCAATGGGGGTGAACACAACGACGTCGGACAGGGTGATGGCCACTGCCGCCATCCCGATTTCCATCCTTCCGTCCAGGGCCGCATCGGCAGGTTCTTTGCCCATCTTCAGGTGCCGGTGGATGTTTTCCAGCACCACTATGGAATCATCCACCAGGATCCCGATGCATAAGGCAAGACCCATTAACGAAAGCATGTTAAAGGTGAAACCGGCAAAAAACATCATCATCAGCGCAGCCAATAGAGATGTAGGGATGGCGAGGGCCACAATAACGGTAGAGCGCCATTCTCTAAGGAAAATGTAAAGAGCCAGGGCGGTGGTAAGGATCCCTTCAATAATGGAATTCCTGGTGTCATTAAGGGAAGCACGGATAAAGTTGGAAGTATCCCGCGAGACTAGGATTTTAACGTCATCAGGCAGGTCTTTCTGAATCTTGTCAACCTCTTCTTTTACCCGCTCACCTACTTCGACGACAGAAGCATCACTCTGTTTGAATACCATTAAGGACACGGCGCTAATACCGTTAACCCGGCTGTATTCCCGTAGTTCCTGATGACCGTCGGTAACAGTGGCCACAGCACTTAAAGGGATGGTGTCGCCGTTCCCAAGAGGTATGTCCAGGTTACGGATGTCATCCAGATTCTCAAATTCGCCGAGCACCCGCACGTTGTACTCAGCTTCCGGCCGATCCAGGCGGCCGCTGGGCTGGTTCAGGTTTTCCACCCGCAGGCGGTTGGTGATCTGGTTGATGGAAAGGCCGTAACCGGTTAGTTTGGCTTTATCTACATTGATGGCAATTTCCCTCTTCTGACCCCCTACCACGGAAACGTCAGACACACCGGCAATCTTCTGCAGGCGGTCTTTAATCAGGTCTTCGGCCATTTTTTTGGTTTCATAAAGCGGCCGGTGGCTCTGCAGGGCAAGGATCAGCACGGGCTGGTTGTTCATGTCGGCTTTGTAGACAACGGGATCTGATGCGTCTTCCGGCAGGCGGCTTTTTATCATGTCCACTTTTTTCTGTACATCCATGGCAGCCTGGTCGGCACTTGCCGTCAGGTTAAACTCCAGTTCGGTAAATGTAAAACCCTCGGAAGCCTGGGACCTCATTTTTTTCAGTTTGCTCAGGGAAGCCAGTTCGTCTTCCATGGGTTTGGTGACCTGGGTTTCAATCTCCTCCGCCCCGGCGCCCGGATATGTAGTAACCACGGCCACATAAGGGATGTTGACGGCCGGGAACAGTTCCGCCTGCATCTTATTGTATGTATAGAGCCCTAAAACCACGAAAACCATGATTATCATTGACATCATGGCGGGTCGTTTGATAGCGAGTTTGGTAAGGTTCAAGCTTGCCCAGCTCCTCTCGGGAGTAATGCCGACCGACCGGTCGGTCCATAAAAAATACTAACATATATTTCCGGCAGTGTCAAATAAAAAAACCTGTCGACAGTACGCAAAGCACTGCGCCCGACAGGTTCTTAAAATAAATTAACTGATTTTCAACTGCTGTTTCTGGCCCAGATACGATGCCTGGATGCGCGGGTCATGAAGGAGCCTTTGGGCCTCCCCTTCATGGACGATCTCGCCCCGCTCCAGTACATAGGCCCGGTCGGATATCTTCAAGGCAGCCCGGGCATTCTGTTCCACCATCAGGATGGTGGTGCCCTGCTGTTTCAGGTTGACAAGGATATCAAATATCTCTTTTACAATCAACGGCGCCAGGCCGACTGAGGGCTCGTCGAGCAGCAGCACCTTGGGGTTGGCCATCAGGCCGCGGCCGATAGCCAGCATCTGCTGTTCGCCCCCGCTTAAAGTACCTGCTAACTGATGCATTCTTTCCTTTAGCACCGGGAAGATCTCCATCACCCGTTCCACATCACCGGAGATGCCAGCTTTTGACTTGGTGTAACGGTGGTAAGCGCCCAGCAGCAGGTTGTCATGGACGGACAGGGCATCAAAGACCTCCCGCCGTTCCGGCACCAGGCTGATCCCCTTACGGACGACAGCATGGGCCTTGTTTTCCCTGATCGCCTCCTGTTCGAGGGAGATAACACCGGCCTGGGGCCGGTGGATGCCGGCGATGGTCCCGAGCAGGGTGCTCTTGCCGGCGCCGTTGGCGCCTATTAAAGCCACCATTTCACCTTTTTTGACCTTTAAAGACACTCCCTTGATCACATTAATCCGGCCGTGGGATACATGTAAGTCTTTAACCGTTAACAACGTCGGTCACCTCTTCTCCCAGATATGCGGCGATGACTTTTTCATCCCGCTGGATTTCCGCCGGTGTCCCTTCGGCAATTTTAACGCCAAAGTCCAGGACCACTATCCGGTCGGCGATCTCCATCACCGTGTCCATGTCATGCTCCACCAGCAGCACTGTCGTGCCCCGTTCCTGTAAACTATAGATTATATCCACCAGTTCCCTGGTTTCAGTAGCGTTCAGGCCTGCCGCCGGCTCATCGAGCAGGATCATTTCCGGCTCCATGGCCAGGGCCCGGGCGATTTCCAGCAGGCGCTGCTGGCCGAAGGCCAGGCCGGCCGACGGCTCATCGGCCTTGTCAGCAAGCCCTACCAGGGCAAGTTTCTCCAGGGCTTTGGCCCGTACCTCTTTTTCCTCCCGGCGCACCCGCGGCAGCCTGAGGGCGGCGCCCAACAGGCCGGTACGGGTGCCGGTGTGGCAGCCGGCCATTACATTTTCAATCACCGTCATGTTCCGGAACACCTGCAGGTTCTGAAAAGTCCTGGTCAGGCCCAAAGCCGCTATTTTAAAGGGCGGCAGCCCGGTAATATTCTTTTCCTGAAACCGGACTTCCCCGCTTGTCGGCGGAAAAACACCGGTTATGAGGTTAAACAGAGTGGTCTTGCCGGCCCCGTTGGGGCCGATTACCGCCGCTATCTCTTTTTTTCCGATACTGAAACTGACCCCTTCCACAGCATGGACGCCGCCGAAGGTCTTATACAGGTTACGGACCTCCAGAATGCTCATGCAGCACTCCCCTTTCCCGGCTTAATAATCCTGTTGGACGGATAATTTTTTTAAACAGGGAGGTCAGTCCTTCCGGCAGGAAGATCATCATGACCATAAGGATAAGGCCGAATACGATAATCTCGTATTCCCCGCCCGCTTCCGGCAGGAACAGCGGGATTAGGCTGCGCAATACCTCTCTCAGTACTGTGATGGTGGCTACCCCCACCAATGGACCCCAGAGACTGTGCAGACCCCCGGCAACCGCCATCAGCAAAAACTGGACGGAAACCATCAGGTCGAATGGTGACGGGCTGATAAAGGATACGTAGTGGGCATAAAGACTGCCGGCAATGCTGGCCAGGACAGCGCTGAGGGTAAATACCTGTATTTTGTACCTGGCAGTGTCAATGCCCAGGCTGCCGGCGGCAAATTCGCTGCCGTGGATGGACTTCAACGCCCGGCCGACCCGGGAATTGATGATATTGTGCGCCATCACAAGGACAACGAGGGCCACACCCCAGACCAGGAAATAAAATTTGAAATCGTTGTTCAGGACGATGCCGGCGATTTTAAGATACGGCAGGCTCATACCCGAAGGACCGCCGGTGATTTCGCTTTCTTCCACAAAAACCGAGTGGATGATGAGCCCCAGGCCCAGGGTAGCCAGAGCCAGGTAATGTTCCTGCAGTTTCAGGATGGGCCGGCCCAGGATATAGGCCAGGATACCGGTGGCCGCCGCCGCTATGACAATGGCTAACCAGGGGTTGACCTGGTAAGTTGCGGACAGGATGGCGGAAACATACGCCCCCAGCCCGTAAAAAGCGGCGTGCCCCAGGGAAATCTGGCCGGCATAGCCCATCAGCAGGCCCAGTCCCATGACGACAATGCTGGTAATCCCGATTATCACCATCACTCCCAATAAATAAGGACTGGTAAAGACAAAGGGAAATATGGCCAGAAATACCGTTAACGCCGACAGGGCAACGGCAAAGTTATTTTTAGCAAGTATCATGAACAGTCCTCCGAAATAATGATTGATCCCGTTGACACCTGATTATACCCGTTTGCTGCCGAAAACCCCGAACAGCCCGCTGGGTTTTATTAATAAAACAACAAGGAGGATTACAAAGGATATGGCATCCTTGTATCCCGAAGAAATCAGGCCGGCACCGAAAGACTCCGTCAGTCCCAGGATAAACCCGCCCAGCACGGCGCCGGGAGCGCTGGTAAGCCCGCCCAGCACGGCGGCGATAAACCCTTTAAGCCCCAGCAGCAGGCCCATGTCATAAGTTGCCGAAGTGGTAGGTGTGATCACAATCCCGGCCAGGGCGCCGATACCGGCGCTGAACATAAAGGAATACAGGGACATTTTTTCCGTGCTGATACCCATCAGGCTGGCCGCCAGCTTATTGATGACACATGCCCGGACAGCTTTCCCCCAGTAGGTCCACTCAAAAAATATGTACATGGCGATTACTACCAGAAAAGTTACCGCCAGCACCCAGAGGCTCTGGGGCATAATGGTGGCCCCGGCCAGGGTGAGGGGGTCCCCCTCGGTAAAAGGGGCGAGGGAATACGGGTCTGTGCCCCATATCAGCAGGGCAATGCCCCTTATTGTAATAGACAACCCAATAGTTATAATAATCAGGGTGACTATCGATGCGTTTTTGGCAGGCCGGATAGCCAGCCGTTCAATGGCACCCCCGAGGACCATTACCGCGAGGACCGCCAGCACGAAGGCCGGCGCACCCGGTACCCCGGCTTTGGTCAGGGTAACCATAAGCAGGGCGCCCAGCATGACGAACTCACCCTGGGCAAAGTTGATAATCCCTGACACGTTATAGATAATGACAAAACCGAGGGCCACCAGGGCATAGAACCCGCCCAGGGTGAGCCCGCTTAAGAAAAACTGCAGCAATTGACTGGAAAAGTCCATGATTTGCTCCCTTGCTAAATAAAAAATTTAAATAATAATAAGTTTCTCTCTGTGACCTTTGTGCTCTCTGTGGTTAAGTTTTTTAAAACTTATTTAAGCAATC
>JBMOPI010000060.1:7749-11059 GCA_049324975.1 Bacillota bacterium | reverse complement strand
CCCGGAGAGAGGCGGTATTGTTGTTGTAGTCCGTTTCTTTAAGGGACCGGTCGGGGTTAATGGTGGCTTTAAGGGTCACGGTCCCCGTGGCAGCCGGCGCATCCCAGTTGAACTGGGTGCTGTCCTGGGAGTTGGCGCCGACATAAACCGTTTTTTCGCCGACTTTGCGGTCGTTGACGTAGAACCGGATGACACTTTCCGCCGGTGCGGCGGTATTTGTGTAAAATACGTCTGCCACGTACCTGTTGCCGGTGAAGACCGGGTTAATGTTATCCACTTTGGTAACAGCCAGGTCGACAGGCTGGTCGGGGACGTCCACCTGAACCGCGGCGGATTTGATGTTGTTTTCCAGGTAGGCTTCACCGTAACGGGTCGGGTCCATATTGATCCTGGCGCTGATGGTTGTTTGCGGGGCATTGGGCGCCGTCCATTTGAATTTCAGCGTGACAGTGCCTCCGGGGGCCAGCGCTACAGTAGCTTTGGCGGCTGCTCCGGGGTCGTCCGGATCGGCCTTCAGGACAGCGGCGGCGCTGTCCCTGAAGGCTTTTACATTGATGTCCGGCAGGGGCTTCAATAGGCTGGCCGGGTCATCGGGCCGCTGTTTTTCCCGGTATTTGTAGGTTACCACAGCCGTATACGTGGCGCCAGGCCTGGCCTTCTGCCCTGCCGGCACGCCCGGGTCCAGGCTGACCGCCTGCAGGTCTACCGGCTCACTGGAGACGGTGAAGGCGGTGAGGACGCCGCCGACCGCAGCGCCGCCGGCCTTGTAATTGCCTCCGACGAGCAGCAGGTTGTTGGAAAGGGAAAGTTCAGCGGTAATACCGTTGGGGACCCTGCGGTCCTGCG
The DNA here is from genome assembly GCA_049324975.1 of Bacillota bacterium. Lineage (GTDB taxonomy): Bacteria > Bacillota > Thermincolia > Thermincolales > CAZWUW01 > JBMOPI01. Next base: position 10,213 of record JBMOPI010000060.1, on the reverse strand, counting down.
GGGCGTCAGGGGGATCGACGATTTTAACGGCGTCGACGGTTTTCCAGGTGCCGATCTTGTATACGCCCACCCAACCGGAAGCCTGCCCTGCCAGCAGGGCGCCGGCCTGTTTGAGTACCAGGGGGGCGGTAGTAACTTTGTCGTTGAAGTTGATTTGGGCCGTTTTGGCGCCGGTGTTTTTGTTCAGCACAATAACGGCGCCGTTGCCGCCGTTAAGGGATTTGATGGGGAAATATGCGTATCTGTCGTCCACTGCCGGGGAGTAGTTGGTAAAGGTGCTGCTGCTGTAAGCGGCGGTATTGGGCCAGCCTTTTGCGGCTTCACCGCTATATTTATTGATTTTGTACAACCCGCCTTTTTTATGGGAGAAAAAGGCATATATGCCGTCCACGGCAAAACTGGCCGGGACCCCGGCCGGAAAAGTCTTTATCCAGCGGGCTTTGGGCCCGGGTTTGTTTTTAATGGCGCCTTTTTCAATTTTAAAAAGGTCGGTAAAATATATCCCGGCAACTTTTCCGGTGTTACTGTCGGAACCGATGATAAAACCGTTATTGTCAACAGGGGCCGGGGAAGATGTCAGCACACCGCCGACCGGGACATGGGTGATGACTTTATTTTTACCGGTGAGGTTGGCGATAATATAAACATTGCCGTCATCACTGCCGGCCACGATTATGGTTTGACCTTGCCAATTCATCACCAGCGGGGCGGATACCACCCTGCTGCCGATTTTTGCCGTCGCGCCGGGCAGCAGCCGGCCGTTTTGGTCATGCGCCACGATGCTGCCGGAAGTGGTGCCGCTGTACAGATAACCGTCAACCGGGCAAAAGGTGGTATATGACGAGGTGGTGCTTTCATCATTGATTTTGGGCGGCGATGACCAGACGGGTTTGCCGGCGGTATCGAAGGCCCACAGGTAATGCCCGCCCTGCACATAGACCCGGGGCAGGCCGTCGGGTGTTTTATGGCTGTCAATAATCAGCGGCTGGCTGTTGCTGACTCCGATATTCTGTTCCCATTTATAAGCGACGGCCGGATAAACCGGCTGGTCCACCAGGTGCTGCCGCTTTTCGTCGCCGCCAAAGCAGATGACTTCCGCCCTGGCTAACGGTATTTTTATAAGTAAAGCGAAAATTACAAAAACCAATATAAGCCTGCGCAAATTAATTACCTCCTAGTGGGTATGGGGCTGCGTGGGGGCGTAATGGACTTCCACCATCTTTAAATTTGCCAGCCATTCTACAACAGCCCCGAAATTTTCAGCCACAAACCTGAGCGGGACCAGGGTGCGGCCGTTTTTAAGCTCGGCCTGGGTATCGAAAACAACGGTCTGACCGTTTACGGCAGCCGACTTTTCGCCGATTTTGAGTATAATGCTCAACTCCGGCCGTTCCACTTCCTCGAAGCCGCCCCACAGGAATTTATCATAGGGCCGGTAAATGGACACGGTTTTTGTAGTCCCGTCCCAGTCCACCGCCGCACCAAGCGCTTCAGCAATCTTGCGCACCGGGACCATCACCCGGTTGTCTTTGTTGATATAAGGCCAAATATCACCATAAAAATTAAGGGTACTCCCATCAATTCTGACATCGATGGCATCAACCGGTCTGAAGCTGTTCTTTTTTGTCTCCTCCGGGGTTTCATAATCGTTGTTAGGCGGCGGCAGTTCCACCGGCCACCCCCACTCATAGCCGTTTTCGTCCACCGTGCCCGGCGGGGGCGGACCCTGCCAGTCGCCGGCAGCCCGGGCGGAGCCGGCCAGTCCGACGAAAAAAATTAATATACCCAACATTAAAAACCTTGCCCAAAGTTTATAATCCATAAGTCCCCCTCCTGGTTTGATTGTTTTTCGTCCACCTATATTCGCCATCCCTTTGCAAAATCCTCCTCAAAATAGAATGGAATAATTAAACTTAACACAAAAGTATCAATTGTGCCATATATTACCCTGGCCAAAGAAGGATATTTTATAAAAATGTCGAAAAAAGGAAAACGAGGTGGTAGCAGTATGGTAGATTTTACTACCGGTGTCAAGAAACAAGAACTAAAGACCCTGGACATGGTAGTAAAAGAAACTACTAAAGCCATTGCAGAGGGGAAGGAGCGGATTTTCGGGATTGCTGAAAGCGCCCGGGCTGAATGCCTGCGGGTGCAGACCGGCATTGAGGACCTGGACAGCCGGTTGCGGGAGGCCGCCGGGGAAACAGCAGACCTTGAGCAGCGGGAACAGCGGGCCCGGGAACACCTGGGGGCTGTCAGCAAGAACTTTGAAAAGCATTCCGGGGAAGACATCAAAACCGCCTTTGAAGAAGTCAAAGAGCTGCAAATCAAATTGACTTTGCTAAAAGAGCGCCGGTCCCAGCTGGAGGCCCAGCGGGAAGAACTTATTCAGAGGGTTGCCGGTCTTCAGCAGACGGCGGAACAGGCAGAAAACCTGGTTTCCCAGGTTGGTCTGGTGATGGAT
>JBMOPI010000060.1:0-7739 GCA_049324975.1 Bacillota bacterium | reverse complement strand
GAACCTGAAGGACATCAACGTTAAAATAGAGAGCATCCACCAGCGCCAGCAGCTGGGGCTGCAGGTAATCAAAGCCCAGGAGGAAGAACGCAAGCGGGTGGCCAGGGAGATCCATGACGGCCCGGCCCAGTCCATGGCGAACGTGGTGCTGCGCATGGAATTCTGTGAAAAACTGCTGGATGTTGACCCGGAAAAAGCCAGGCAGGAGTTAAAAGAGCTGAAGGAAGTGGTCAGGGGGAACCTGCAGGATGTGCGGAAAATAATTTTTGACCTGCGGCCCATGGCCCTTGACGACCTGGGTCTGGTTCCGGCATTAAAAAGGTTCCTGGAAGATTACCGGGACAAATGGGGGCTGGAGGTGGAGCCGGTATTCCGGGGAACAGAAAAGAGGCTTGCGCCGGCCCTGGAGATAGCCCTATTCCGCCTGGTCCAGGAGGCGCTGAACAATGTGCGTAAACATGCCCACGCCCGCAAAGTGGTAGTCACGCTGGGACTGGAACCGAAGATGATCACCGCCGGCGTAAAAGATGACGGGCAGGGATTTGACTTAAAGCAGGCATTGGCTGTCAGGAGCGGGGACAGTTTTGGGTTGATCAGTATGAAAGAGCGGGTGGAACTTCTGGGCGGCCGGATGGAGATTAAGACGGAGCCCGGCCGGGGGACTAAAGTGCTGTTCCGGATACCGGTTACCGGACAGGAGGGTTAAACTTTGGATTTAATCAGGGTACTGATTGCAGACGACCATGCTTTAATCAGGGAGGGGCTGACCAGGGTGCTCGGGCTGGACCCGGCCGTCACGGTGATCGGGGAAGCGGCGGATGGTCTGGATGCCGTGGAAAAGGTCCGCCGGCTGGCTCCGGATGTGGTGCTGATGGACCTGCACATGCCGCAGATGGGTGGGCTGGAAGCCGCCCGGATGATAAAAGAAGAGTTCCCGCATATCCGGGTCATCGCCCTGACAGTTGATGACAGGGAAAAAAGCGTGCTTGAGGTTTTCGGCGCCGGGGTCAGCGGCTATATCCTGAAGGACATTGCGCCTGAAGCGCTGGTTTCCACCATCAGGGCGGTTTTTGCCGGTGAAACGGTGATGGACCAACAGATTTCCAGGATATTTTTTACTGAACTGAGCGGTATCCTGCCCTCTGCGGAAACAGCAGCCGGGGTCAGCGCCGGGAACGGACCCCTCACCCCCAGGGAGGAAGAAATCCTTTGTCTTATCGCCGGCGGCGCCCATAACAGGGATATCGCCGATAAGCTTTTTATCAGTGAAAAGACCGTAAAGAACCATATCAGCAGCATTTTCCGCAAGCTTGGGGTGGAAGACCGCACCCAGGCGGCGCTTTTTGCCATTAAGAATAAAATGGTTGACCTGGCTTAGAACCTTCGGGCCTCCGGCCTCATATACTGGCAGTAGGATAAAAGGGTGTGAGGTGGCGGTCATGGTCAAGGGGATACAGGTGACACTTTACTTACTGGCGCTGCTGGCTTTCATGCTGACAGTAAGATACCTGATTCGGAGGAAATGGCAGGGGGAAGAGCGCCGGCCGGTAAAGAGCCTGGTTTTGGTGGTCAGGGACCGGCAGGAAATGATTGAAGGCATTCTGCGCAAGGCAATCCAGAAACGCAACGGGAGCGCTGCAAATATAGAGCTGATTGTCATTGACAACGGCTCCCGGGATGAAACCCCCGGCATTGTCACCAGGCTGGCCCGCAGCCCCGGAGGGTTTACATTTATCAGTGCGGCTGCCTGTCAGAACCTGCAGCAGGTAACGGAACTTGGCCTGGAAATGAGCCGGGGAGAAAAAATTTGTTTTTTAGGTCTCAAGGAAAATATGACATTGCACGATATATATAATAGTTTGGATGAGGTGATAGTGAAAAACCCGTCCGGAAACTTCCTGCCGCGGCAGTGTTTTGTTGAGCCGCAGCAGTAGAATAGGACTAGGGTCCTAGCCGAAAATAAGACCTGGGGTAGATGGTAAAAACCCCGGGCATTAGATAAAATGAAAGTGGCAAAACAAAAAACTTCGAAAAAGGCAAAACCGCTGAAAGGCGGTGGCGCAAAGCCATGGGTCTAAGGTGGACAACTACTATGATTGCCAGGCTGCCGAAGGGGAGTGGTAATTTATAAGCCTTCTCACCAACAGCAGTTTGGGGAGAAGGCTTTTTTGACAAAAAGCTTATCCTTGAACAGATTTTAACTTTATAACAAAGGGGGTGAAAATAATGTTGGCTATGGTAAAAAAACTTTGGGGTGAGGAAAAGGGCCAGGGCATGACTGAATATGGTTTGATCCTGGCGCTGATTGTAATTGCTGTTATTGCCGTATTAACATTAATGGGTGACAAACTGAAGAATACCTTCAACACAGTGAACGATTCCCTGAAGTAAAGAATTATTTTCGGACCCTACTTGCCAGACAAGTAGGGTCTCTTTGCTCAAAGACCAAACCTGGAGATGATGAGATGGATTCTATAATTGACGGTGTTTTGGCGCTCCTGGTTTTGTTATCCATATACACGGACTTAAAGGAAAGAAAAATCCTTAATGGAGTGGTAATGCCGGCAATAATTGCGGGACTGGCCCTGAACGCTTACGCGGAAGGGACAGCAGGGCTGCTGTTCAGTTTGCAGGGGGCCGGACTGGGGCTTGTGCTGCTGCTGATCCCCTTTATTCTTGGCGGTTTCGGCGCCGGGGATGTGAAGCTTTTGGCTGCCATTGGCGCCCTTAAAGGCCCGGGGTTCATTTTTACCGCTTTTTTGGGCACTGCCCTTGCCGGCGGCGTCCTGGCGGTGCTGGTGCTGATCAGACAGGGCAGGTTAGCGGCCTCGGCAAAAAGAATCGGCGCCAATATGGCGGTCATGCTGGGCAGCGCAGGCCGGGTCAACACCTTGAAGAACCTGGACCAGGCCGAGTACCATGAATCCCTTCCCTATGCGGTAGCCATCGGCATCGGGACCATGCTGGCTTACTTAGTGAGGTGAGGATAATGTTCACCTGTTTTCACCGGTTCCGGAAGACCGAAAAGGGCCAGGCTTTGGTGGAGATGGCCCTGGTGCTGCCCATCCTTATCCTGATTGTTTTCGGGATTACGGAATTCGGACGGATTTTGAATGCCAAGATCATTGTCACCAATGCGTCGAGGGAAGGCGCAAGGTATGCGGCGGTAAACGGCACAGCCGTCACTGACACCCAGATTGCCAACACAGTTAAAAACGCCGCACCGTCACTGGACCCGGTAAAAATGACGGTTAACGTTAACCCCGGTCCAAGTTCGCGGACCCGGGGCGCGGCGGTGGCAGTGGCGGTTTATTACCCGGTGGAAATTGTGGCGCCGGTGATCAGCGCGTTTACCGGCAACCCGTATATTGTCAATGCCCAAACCACCATGCGGGTGGAGTAAAGGGGGTATCGCGGCAATGATTGATACACTCCGGAAGCTTATTAAAAGAGAAGAAGGCACGGTTATCGTTCTGGTTGCCCTCGGTTTGACGGTGTTTCTGAGTTTCACCGCCCTGGTCACGGATGTCGGGCTTTTGCTGGTGGAACGCGGCAAACTGGTGCAGGCTGTGGACGCCGCGGCGCTGGCCGGGGTGCAGGAACTGCCGGACAACCCAACGGCGGCCACAACTAAGGCAACAGAGTATGCCCAAAAGAACGGGGTTAGTTCCCCAACGGTCACTATAAGCCCGGATAACAAAGAGATTACAGTAGAGTCAACAAAACAGGTTAACCTGGCTTTCGCCAAAATATGGGGGCTTGACAAGAGCAACGTCAAGGCTACTGCCAAAGCAGTGGTGGCGCCGGTTAAAAACGTTAGCGGAGCGGTACCCATGTCTATCCTGGACCAGCCGCTGGTAGCCGGCCAGAAGTATGTCATCAAGAGCGCTGACGGTATCGGCGCCTATAGTAACGGCTGGCGCGGCATCCTGAACTATACCGGGGGTGGCGGAGGGAGCAGTGACTACCGGGAATTGACCAGGGAAGGTTATCAGGGCCGGCTGTCCATCGGCCAGGTGATAGACAAGGAAACAGGTAACAAATCGGGTCCTACCGAAGACGGTGTAAATGACCGGATCGACGCCTGTGACAGGACCCCGCCTTGTTCAGCCACCGACTATGAGCCTGACTGCCCGCGCCTGGTTTGGGTGCCGGTAATCGAAGAGGTCGATAACAAGAAGGTAAGAGTGGTGGGCTTTGCTGCCTTTTTCCTGGAAGAGGTGGAAGGCTCGGGAAATGACAATAATGTTTGGGCCACATTGGTACAGCAAACTATGTCGGCAGATATTGATACCGAAGGGACCGACTATGGCTTATATGGAGCCAAGCTGACTAACTAGAAAGTGGGGGAAAGGGATGTCCAACAAAAAGATTCTGCTGCTGGCAGTGATATTCGGTCTTTTGACGGCCCTGGCCCTGAATTTTTACCTGCAGCAGGTTAAAGATTCCGCTACCAGGAGGCAGACCAAAAAAATCGTGGTGGCGGTTGCCGCCATTCCGGCCAAATCCATCGTCACCAAGGAGATGGTAGCCCTGCAGGACGTGCCGCTGGAGTTCGCCCACGCCAGCGCTGTCACCGATGTCGACCAGGCGGTAGGCAGTATCGCCAGGGCAGAAATAGTGGCCGGGGAGCAGGTTTTGAAGGAAAAGCTGCTGCCGCAAAAAAGCAGTATCGGCGGCCTTTCCAACCTAATCCCCCTCGGCATGAGGGCGGTTTCTATCCCGGTGAGCGATGTAACCGGGGTGAGCGGGCTGATTATGCCGGGGGACCGGGTGGATTTGATCGGTACGGTAGATGTGGAGGTACAGGTGCCGGCTAATGCTGCCACCGGTCAGGCCCAGGCCAGTGAACAGAAAGCCACGGTTACCCACGTGCTCATGCAGAATGTGGAGGTGCTGGCGGTGGGCAAAAACCTGCAGCCGGCGACTACTACTGAAAAAGGTGAGAAAAAAGCCGAGGGGTCATCAGCCACCATTACCCTGGCGGTCCCGCCGGAAAAGATGCAGGCTGTGGCCATGATTCTGGAAAAAGGCAAGGTCAGCGTTGCCCTGCGCTCACCTGCCGACCGGGCCATCCATAGCCGCCCGCTGTTCAGGGATGTGGAATTGCTTAAATAAATGTACCAGTGAGGTGTAAGTATATGCCGCCCGTCAAAATCCTGATTGCCGACGATATAGCAGAAACAAGGGAAAACATCAAACGGTTGCTGTACTTTGAAGAAGACATGCAGATAGTGGGGGAAGCCGCCGATGGCGAGGAAGCCTTCAAGCTGGCGGAAAAACTGCAGCCTGACGTGATCCTGATGGACATTAACATGCCGGTGCTGGATGGTATTTCCGCCACGGAACAGATATCTGTCCGGTTCCCCAAGATTTCCATTATCATCATGTCGGTCCAGGGGGAACAGGAGTACCTGAAAAAGGCCATGGTGGCCGGTGCCCGGGAATACATGGTCAAGCCCTTCAGCAGCGATGAACTGACCGGGACCATTAAACGGGTTTACGAACTGGAACAGAAGCGCCGTCGCCAGATAGGGGAAGTCGCGGGAGCCGGCGACAGGAAAAAGGAGCCGCAGGTGATTACAGTTTTCAGCACCAAGGGCGGGGTGGGTAAAACCACCATTGTCACTAACCTGGCTGTCAGCCTCCTGCAGGAGTCCAAACAGAAAGTAGTGATTGTGGATCTCGACCTGCAGTTTGGCGATGTGGCGGTAATGCTGAACGTAGTCCCCAAAAGGACGATAACGGAATTAATCCAGGATATCGGCCAGATGGATGCGGAACTGATGGAGAAATACCTGGTGACCCATGCCAGCGGGGTGAAGGTCCTGCCGTGCCCTACCCGGCCGGAATACGCGGAGCTTATTACCGGCGGGCACGTGGAAAAAATCATTGAAATTCTTAAACAATCTTATGATTTCGTCCTTATCGACACCCCGCCCTTTTTCCATGAGACTACATTGACCGCACTGGACCAGAGCAACCAGATCCTGGTTGTGGTGGAGCTGGACCTGCCGACCATCAAAAATGTTAAGCTTAGCCTGGAGGTTCTGGAAACCCTGCACCAGAAAGGCAAAGTCAAAATGGTGCTTAACCGTTCATCCAGCGATATCGGAATCAAGTGCGAGGATATGGAGGAAAGCCTTGGCCTTAAGGTTGTCTCCCATATCCCCAGCGACGGCCGGGTGGCGGTGGCGGCGGTTAATAAGGGGACGCCTTTTGTGATCAGTGAACCCCACAGCAGGATTGCCGAAAGCATCAGGGAGCTGGCCCATTTGGTGATTTACGACGAGGGCCGGCCCGGCGGCATAAAACAGGCCCCGGAGCAGAAAAAAGGTTTATTGGGCCGGCTTTTCGGTTAGCCCCGGCCATAAAAAACCTTTATGAAGAGGTGAAAGCTTATGTCGCTGTTGAAGCGGCTGGAGAAGGAAAAGGTCACCGCGCAGGAAGGCCATGAACGGGTAGAAGCGGCGGCCCCGCAGGTTAACAGGGACCCTTACCGGGAACTGAAAATAAAAATCCACAAACAGATTATCGAGGAACTGGACGAGGAAATCCTGCGCGGGGAAACTGAAGAGGAAATCAGCGCGGAAAAGCTGGCCGAAGAGATTGAGGAACTGGTCAACCCCCTGATTGACAAGGAAGCCGGGTTTATTCCCCGGGCCGACCGGATGAAAATCATTTCCGAAATCATCGACGAAGTCACCGGTTTCGGCCCCATCGACCCCCTGATCCACGACCCTACCGTCTCTGAGATTATGGTCAACAGCCCGGATCAGGTTTACGTTGAACGGAAAGGGAAGCTGCAGCTGACCGACATCACCTTCCGGGATGATGAGCATGTTTTACACATCATTGAAAAAATTGTTGCCCCACTGGGCCGGCGCATTGATGAAAGTATGCCGATGGTGGATGCCCGCCTGCCGGACGGCTCCCGGGTTAACGCCATTATCCCGCCGCTGGCATTAAAGGGGCCGTCCATTACCATCCGGAAATTCTCCAAAGACCCGTTAAAGATTGAAGACCTGATCCGCTTCGGTTCCATGACGCCGGAAATGGCCAAATTCCTGGAGGCGTGTGTAAAAGGGAAACTGAACATTGTGGTCTCGGGGGGCACAGGTTCCGGTAAAACCACTACCCTCAACGTCCTCTCGTCATTTATTCCCAATGACGAGCGGATCGTGACCATCGAGGACGCGGCGGAACTGCAGCTCAGGCAGGAACACGTGGTGACCCTGGAAACCCGTCCGCCCAACATTGAGGGCAAAGGCGCCATCACCATGCGCGACCTGGTCCGGAACTCCCTGCGGATGCGCCCGGACCGGATCGTTGTAGGCGAGGTGCGCAGCGGAGAGGCCCTCGACATGCTGCAGGCCATGAACACCGGTCATGACGGTTCCCTCACCACCGGCCACGCCAACACGCCCCGGGACATGCTGTCCCGGCTGGAGACTATGGTGCTGATGGCCGGGATGGAACTGCCGGTCCGGGCCATTAGGGAGCAGATGGCTGCTGCGGTGGACCTGATTGTACAGCAGAACAGGCTCCGGGACGGCAGCCGGAAAATCGTCAATATCACCGAGGTGCTTGGCTTGGAAGGGGACACTATTGTCCTCCAGGACATTTTTGTTTACGAACAAAAGGGTGTGGATGACCACGGCAAGATTATCGGCCAGTTCAGGCCTACGGGCATCAGGCCCAAGTTTATGACCAAGCTGGAAGCTGCGGGAATCAAAATT
>JBMOPI010000059.1:0-11147 GCA_049324975.1 Bacillota bacterium | reverse complement strand
CACCTTCCAGTTTTGTTACTTGTTTCCAGCTACGTTTGGAAGCAGGATGGATTTTTGTTGCCTTTTTTAAGAAATTTACTAGGAATTTTTGACCTTAGGGTCTTGACATATTACCGTAGGTCTTAATATTTTTGTATTGTTATTATAAGACTTAGAGTTAACTCCAAGTCAAGTATTTTAAAACTATTAATTCAACAGTGCTTTCTGAAGTTAACAAACATCATCTTTCTTTGCATAACGCTTGATTGAGAATGCTACAAACTCTGTTTGCCAAGTGTTACCATCAACAACTTGCGTTCCTCCCATATTTTTTATGAAATTATATTGTTAATGATTGCTATACGATTGGGTGATGGTTCTGATGTATGGGTACATTACCAGACTGCCAACTTAATTTCCCACCGGCGCTAAATCTCCATTCAATTTATTATTAATGCATTCGACGCACTCGGAAAAGGGGAAAATAGCGTCCATTACCGTATAAAGTTGGTAAATATGTTTTCTTCACGCTCAGGGAACGGAACACCAGCTTTGATACCGGCCTCTTTGCACTTTAAGAACCAGGCCATATTTCTTCCTAATATACGCATTATCTGCAATCCTTCTAAATCTTTTTTTACGTCCTCCGGTGTGGAGCCGTGTACCATGTTCCAATACCTCGATGAGATAACAGGCATTTCCATCAACGTGAAATACTTATTAAGCTGGTCAAATGTTGCGGTCGTCCCCGCCCTTCTGGCGGAAACAATAGCGGCTGCCGGTTTTAGGTAAAAAATTTGTTTTCCAGAGCATAAATCGGTATAGAAAGCACGGTCTAAAAATGAAGTAATGGCACCTCCTGCAGCCGCATAATGTACAGGCGAACCGAATACAAACCCGTCAGCGTCTTTTGCAATATCAAGAAACTCATTGACTCTATCAGAAAATACACAACGCCCGGTTTCCCGGCAGTTTCTACAGGCAATACATCCGGATAACGGCTTGGTTCCAATCTGAAATATTTCGGTTTCAATCCCTTCTGTATTCAGCGTTTTGGCCACTTCTTCCAATGCCGTATAGGTACACCCCTTTTCATGGGGACTTCCATTCACTAATAATACTTTCATGCTTGCCTCCTGTTTAAAGTATTAATTGGTTTGCTTTTGCTACTCAGTCTTAAAGATTATATGTCAAATACCCAGCTCATTACCTGCTTTTTAAATTCTTCATTTTCAGGATCAGGTGCAACAAGCTTCTTGTCTGTATCTATACTGCGGATGATGTTCACTTCATGTTCCGTCAGCTCGAAGTCCCAGATTATCAAAATTGCTTTCAATACGGCTTGGGGTTACAGATTTCGGAATAGTGATTGCACCTTCCTGTATATGCCAGCGCAAAATTACTTGTGCCGTTTCTTTACCATACTTATCTGCAATTTGCTGCAGTTTTGGATTGGCAAGCAGATCTTTAATCTGCCACACTCCAGAGCCTAATGCCGGAATTTTTACACCATTGTTCAAAGTATAAAATTATCTCATGTGATATTTAAGCATTATTTGCCGTTAACGGCCTGTCCTCTTTTCCAGTGCTTCCGGATAGCGATCTCCCACAATGGTAATCTTCGAGATTGCTAAATTTAAATCGCATAATTCTTCGGGCGTCAGTTCAAGGTTCGCTGCTCCCAAGTTTTCATCCAGACGCTCCAACTTCCGCGTGCCAGGGATCGGAACAATCCACGGCTTTTGGGCAAGCAACCATGCGAGTGCAATTTGGGCCGGTGTAGCATTTTTCTCTGCTGCGACCTTTTTAATTAAATCGACCAAAACCTGATTTGCATCGAGATTCTCCGGGGTTTCCCATGCAGCCTAACCCAATGGCGGAAACCTCAAGACCGCTATTTCCTAATTTACGTTTTTTCATTTTAAGCCCTCCTATTGTTTATAATAATTTTTACACCATTGTTTAAAGTATAATAATTCATAATTTTTACCTCCAATTTTTTAATCTGATATGCCGAGCTTATGTAACCATGCCGACACATCATTCTGAGCCTTATTAACGCTGCTGCCTCTGATTGCCAATCCGTCGAGGACGTTGGATCTTGGACAAAGTTTCTTTATGTCCCTCACGCTTCGACCTAAACCGCTTCCTTCATGTGTGCAAAACGGTATAATTGTTTTTCCGGAAAAATCATATTCTTCTAAAAAAGTAAATACTGCCATCGGCATCGTTGCCCACCAGTTGGGATAACCAACGAAAATCACGTCGTAGGAGTCCATGTTCTCAACCTTTGTTGCTAGTTCCGGTCTGTAGTCATTTTTCTGTTCCTGCTTTGCCAGATTGACGACTGCATTATAATTGGTTGGATATGGATCTACGGTCACAATTTCAAAAATATCGCCTCCCACGCTTTCGTAAATTTGATTGGCAATTACCTGAGTGTTGCCAGAATGTGAAAAATATGCTACAAGAATATTTTCTGTTTTTGACATCGTTTGTTCGTCCTTTCCATTTGTATTATCCGTATTTGACGGACTAATTTCTTCTGTATCAGCGACATTGTTACTATCATTCTCTGCTTCTGCCTGTGTGCTTTCGTCAGGCGCAGCGGGCTGCTGTTCCTGCTGAGTGTCGCCTGCATCACCATTCGCCGTGCCGCTGTTGCTACTGCTGCATGCGGCGAGGGAGAGCATCATTACCAACGCGAGAGCCACCGCTTATATTTTCTTCATTTTGGCCTCTGCTTTTTATTTTTTATCCACAAATTTGTTCTCGCGTTCGCTGTAGCGGGGACCGATATTGGGATATTTCCTGATCAGTGCTTCAATTTCTTCAATATCCCTACTTGACAAAGTAACATCTGCTGCCGCTGCATTTTCTTCCAGATATTTTCTTCTTTTCGTTCCCGGTATAGGAATGATGTTATCATCCTGTGCCAGAACCCATGCTAAGGCAAGTTGCGCAGGTGTTATATTTTTACTTGTGGCAAGTTCTGCAAATTCGGACGCTAATTTTTGATTGTTCTCCCAATATTCATCGTTATAACGCGGCAGATTTCGGCGGAAATCATTTGCTTCGAGAGTGCTTACATTTGAGCTTATTGGTGATCAGACCACGGCTTAACGGAGCAAAGGGAACGAATGTTACGTCTAACTCTTTTGTTAATGGCAGCATCTCTTTTTCAACGTCACGGGTGAGCAAAGAGTATTCACTTTGCAACGCAGCTATCGGGTGGACAGCATACGCTCTTCGCAAAGATTCAGGAGAACACTCACTTAATCCTAAGTAACGTACCTTTCCCTCTTTTACTAAATCAGCCATAGCGCCAACCGTTTCTTCAATAGGAACAGTCGGATCTACCCGGTGCGCATAATAAAGATCGATCGTCTCAATTTTCAATCGTCTAAGGCTGTACTCAACTGCTTGCTTTACGTACTTTCGAGAACCGTCTATATAACTTTCGCCAACAAAAGCATCTCCCTGATTGTTCCTTAATCTGAAACCGAATTTAGTCGCAATAAAAATCTTGTCTCGGTTCTCAACCAGCACCTTAGAGAGTAACTCTTCATTCGCTCCATTTCCATACACATCGGCAGTATCCCAGAAATTTATGCCCAACTCTAATGCGCGGTGTAAAGTGGCAATGCTTTCTTTTTCATCTGCCTGTCCGTAAGCGGCACTCATTCCCATACAGCCCATTCCGATTGCCGACACCTGAATGCCTGTCTTTCCAAATTTTCTGTACTTCATATTCATTAGCCTCCTAAATTTCTTTGTGTTTTAATGTTTTGACCATTCTTCTAAATATCTTTTCCCACGTTCCGGCGCACCTGTCATGGACTCTGATTCTCAGAAAACCCAATCTATAACAAACCCTGTTATAGTTGCAAACAGAATGGTGAATAACAGGTAGAAGATAAAACGCCTGATGCCAAGAACGATTTTGACGGCCCCAAGATTGGTGATTTTTGTTGCGGGTCCGGTTATAATAAACGCAGCAGCAGCTCCCATACTCATACCGGACTGCAGCCACCCCGCCAGCAAGGGAATCGTTCCCCCGCCGCACGCATATAGGGGCACTCCTATCGTTGCCGCCATCAGCACGCCAAATCCTCGCTGACTGCCGAAAAGGTCGGCAAACGCATCGGAAGGCACATAACGCTGAAACAGCGCCGAGATGGCGATACCAATCAAAAAATAGCCTCCCGTTGCCTTGATGTTCCTCCAGATATTTTTCAGAAGGCGAAACGGCATATTAGGGTCTGTATCTCGGTTTGTCAGTTCCACAAAACCGGAAAAATTGAAAAAGCTCTTATTCCGGTAAAAGAAGCGTACGCAAAGTCCAGCCACTTCTGCAATCGTCATGTTTTTACCTCCTTGAAATTCAGTCTAGCACTTGGAGTTAACTCCAAGTCAAGCGCTTTTTAATAGGAGTACAATAAATTTTAACTGCACTCCTATTAGGAAAAGATAATCTGTATTTATCTGATAAATTACTATGTCATCATTAAAAATACCCGATGTCATCTATATTTTCGCTTAAAAACCAGGGCAAAAAACGGGCATTTTTCAACCTGATTTTTGCCCACTTTTTGCCCCAAAACCATAACATCTTGTGGCTAATGTACCTTATTTGCCCTTTTGACCACAATTCGTCATCAGAACTATACACTCAACGTGCGTAGTCCAGGGGAACATATCATACCAGCTGAACTTCAAACACCTTGAACTCATTTCTCGAAAGGCAGTTCAAATTTTATGCTTATGTCAAGGGAATGCAGGATAAGTACACAAATCTCTGAATGCCATTGGTTCACCCGATTTTCTTGAATGCCATTCAAGCGCAGGAAGAATTTTTATTTAAAAAGGCATGCTTCATCCTATTTGCTTATTATTATTGGAAAGCAAAAAACCTTGTAATCATTATGATTACAAGGTTAGATTTCTGGTGGAGACAAGGAGGATCGAACTCCTGACCTCTTGAATGCCATTCAAGCGCTCTCCCGACACGTGCAACTTACGCACCCTCAAAGGTCTGTTTAATTAACGTTTACATAGTAAGGTTGAACTGCTCAACATCGGTGTTAAATTCAATAGCAATATCATATTCCTTTTGGAAATGTTTAGTGTTGAAAATTATATTCTGTTGGCTACATACTCGGGGTAAAATCTGACAAGCCTTTGCGTTCCCGCTTCATGCCATCGGCAAGGGCCAGCGCCTTTTCCCATGTTTTTTCCGTTTCATACTTGAGAAACTCATACAGGGGATTTAATTCCTCGGCTTCGTCATACTTTTGCAGGCACTCATAGTACATCCGCTTATCTTCGTCATAGACGATGAGGGGCGGGTGATTATGTATCATAAGATAATAGTTCATGAGCGTCCTGCCGACACGTCCGTTGCCATCTGCAAAGGGGTGGATAAACTCAAACCTCGCGTGAAGGTAGGTAGCGGCTTTCAAGACATCCTTGCCTTCATACGCATTCACTTCGGCAATCAGTTCCGTCAGGTCGTTTTCCACATCTTCCACGGCAGAGCCAACCTCATGGACACCGGTTACATAATCGTGCTTTTTAAACTCGCCCGGTCGCTCCTCATTGGCAACATATCTGCGTTCATCGTATGTCCCGCCAGTGAGAACCTTATGAATTTCCTTAATTAATTCTATGCTGAGAGGTTCTTTTTTCACGATTTTTTCTTTCAAAACCTCATAGCACAACTTTTGATTTTGCTGTTCAAACAGGGCGCGGGGACTTCCAGTATACTCCACAACCCTGCCGTTTTCAAAGATTTCCCTTGTATCATGATATGTAATTTCCTCGTTCTCTATCTTTCCGGAATGGAACGCAAACAGGATGCGGAAGCTGTTAAGGTATTTATCAAGATCGGCGGCAGACTCGATTTTGTACGATTGCCACATCTCAACAACCCGGCTATATTGCTCCAAGCGCAGTCCTCCTTTTTCAAATTACTGGTTTAATTATACCACGGTTTTAACAAACTTAAGCAAAATTACCTTCAACTTTTGCCTCATATACATTGTCCTTTGTCTCTTCCAATGATGTTACATAGTCATTTTCGTAATAGTCATAGCCCCTTGCAAGTATTTTTTATCAATGTAATTTTCAAAGTTGTCAAGATTCATCTTATCAGTCCTCATCCGTTAAACGTATTTCATTGGTTTCTCAAATCAATCCAGAGATGAACCAGTTTAAATATTACAATGAATTATTACGTCAAAATTATCTTTAATCCTACTTCTGATGTTATAAATAAAAATAAAACTGAGGAGAACAGATATCCTTATGCTTAACAAAAAAACGGCAAGAGTCCAAAAACTCTTACCGTTCTAATGTTCATATTGGTGGAGACAAGCGGGATCGAACCGCTGACCTCTTGAATGCCATTCAAGCGCTCTCCCAGCTGAGCTATGCCCCCACGTCTTTTGAGGTACAATAATAATTATATCCAAATTAGCGCTAAAGTCAACCTTATAATGTCCACCAATTTATCAATTTTTTTCATCAATAAAACATCTTTGTCACCGTATCAAGGATCAGGAGGGACAAACCGGTCATGGCCAATGTAACCAGGCCGTTAATCAGGTACTGCTTCCAGCCGGTGTCTTTGAACATCTTCTTAAACAGCAGGTTCATCCCCACTATATACAAAGACGGCGCCACAACTGAAAAAATAATGGAATTGGGGATTTTAGTGGGCGGCAAAAAAGAGTAAACCATAAAAACCAGCATCACCCAGAACCAGAACATAATGCCGGCGGTAAAGGATATGATCATTTTTAATGCTATCGTGAACTGCATCTCATCACCCCAACTTATTATCCCATAATATATAAAACCCTACCGTGATTTATCTCACATCCGGCTATGAATTTTGCACTTTTCCCGCCGCGGTTTACGCTATAAAATTTAATCAAAGGCAGCAAAAAAACAGTATCAAATTCCAGCAGTATGTCACAATAATAAATGAATGTCAAAGGAGGGGTTAAGTATGGCAAAGATCTCGAGAGAAACTCCCATCGGCGAAATCCTGGCCCAGGGGCCGAAAGCCCGGGAAGTAATGAATAAAGTCTTCGGTCCCGGCTGCTTTGGCTGCCCCAACTCCAAAACCAAAACCCTGGAGTTCGGGGCCACCATGCACGGCCATGACCCGGACGAAGTAACCCGGGAGCTCAACGAAGCCCTGGCTGAAGAATAGGGCGTATTACTTATAGACGCGCAGCTCAAACCTTTCTCCGTTTCTAACCGGGTAAAGGTTTTTTCTTTAGCAGTTCCCGGCAATAGTCCAGCGCCTCCGCCCTGGTCATGGCGCCCCGGGCCAGGTGCTCCGCTTCCAGCCGGCGCAGGACCTGGCCCAGTTCAGGGCCGGGATTGACCTGCAGTTCCCTGATCAGGTCCTGCCCGGTCAGCACCGGCCTGTATAGCCTTAGGCCTTCCTCCTGCCAGTACTGCCGGAGCAAACTCCTTACCATTACGCCAAAACGCTCCAGGTCAGCTTCCTTTTTCAAAGGTCCCCGGTCTGACAGCTGGTCTGCCAGGGCATGGACCAGCAGAGATACCCCCTCGCCCCTGCTTTTCCGGAAAAAACGGCGCACGGCGGCCCCTTTGTCTCCCGTAACCGTACTCAACTGCAGCGGGCGCATGTGGTGTAAAACCATGTCCCGCACAAAAAAGGTTTCTCTGTTGGACAGCGTCAGCCGGCGGGCCAGTTCCCCGGCCCTGCGGGCGCCGGCCCGCTCATGGCCGTAAAAAGTGATCCGGCCGGTTTTACTGAGGCCCCTGGTGACAGGCTTGCCGCTGTCATGGATAAGCACACAGAACTTCATCAGCTGCCACCTGCTCCGGCCCGGAGTGAGCTCCTCCGCCAGCAAACCCTGCAGTTCACCGGCATAATCACCGCCCAGCTCATACAGATCAAGCCTTTCCAGTTCCCGGAGGGCGTTAAGGCAGTGCTCCCAGACGTTATCTGCATGGTAACCGTTTTGATCAGTGGCAGCCATCTCATCCCGGAAAGGGATGATTTCCCGGAGAAGCCCCAGGTCATCCATCTCTTTAACGGTATCATAAGCCCTGTCGACCTTCAGTATCCTGAAAAATTCATCCCTGACCCTTTCCGGGGCCACTTCCCTGAGCAGCGCCGCTGCTTTCCCGATGGCGGCCCTTGTCCCGTCATCCAGGGCCATCCCCAGACAAGCCTTGAGCCTGAGCGCCCGCAGCATCCGCAGGGGGTCGTCCCGGAAAGCCCCGGGGTACACCATTTTAACGGTTTTACCTTTCAGGTCCTGCAGCCCGCCGGTCGGGTCAATAATATCCCCGGCAGCCGCCCTGCCGCCTTTTAAGGCGGCAGTCACCGGCAGGGCCATGGCGTTGATGGTAAAGTCCCTCTTTAACAAGTTTTCCTCTACCTGCCCGCCGGCCAAACCGGTGAAATCAAAGGTGTACAGCAGGCTGTCCTGCTTCACCGCCACCCTGGCCACGCCGTTACCTTCATCCAGCGGAATAAAGCTGCCGCCCAGCTCCCCGGCAGCTTTCCGGGCAAAGGCCAGCGGGTCGCCGGCAACCAGGAAATCCAGGTCACTGCTCCTCCGGCCCAGCAATAGATCCCGCACCGCCCCGCCCACCAGGTAAATATCAATACCGGCCGCCCGGGCTGCCCCGGTGATTTTATCTAAAAATTCATCCATAACCTGATACCTTCCTTCAGTCCGGACACCAAAACCTGTTTTCATTTTAACATAACCCCGGCAGGTTGACGACTATACTATTTTTCCGGCCGGTGGGAAAAATACTTACGAAGGGAGGTCATTATGGAAAAACAGGTTTTGTCTGTCTCGGACTGGGTTTGGATTGTGCTTTTGGGGTTCCTGACTTTAGGCTGGTTCTACCCTCCCATCGGGATTATTGCCATCATTTGTATGGCGGCGCCGGTAGTTTACGGCTTTCTGAAGGGCGGCCGGGTCTGGTGCGGCTCCTTTTGCCCACGGGGCAGCTTCCTCGGCCGGCTTATCGGGCGGATGAGCTCAAGGAGCAGGATCCCCAAGTTGCTGGCCTCATCATATTTCCGCTACGGGCTGCTGGTTTTTTTACTGGGCAATTTCGGCTGGGGCATCTACAGCGCCTGGGGCAGCCCCAGGCTTATCGGGCTGGTGTTCTTACGCCTCATCCTGATCACCACCCTTTTTGCCATCGCCCTGGGGATTAAGTATCAACCCCGGACCTGGTGCACTGTGTGCCCTATGGGCACCCTTTCCACGGCAGCGATCAAGACCCGGGCGTATTTGAAAAAACCCCTGAAGAAACCCGGACGGAAGTGAATTTTACGGGCAAAAACAGGATAACCTACCTTTGAAAAAATTCTAAGGAGGTTTTATTATGGCTGAACAGACTTACAGACCCATGCCCACCTTACCGGGTGCAGGTGGCTTTGCCAAAACCGGCATGGAAACAAACTGGGGCACTGCCGGCGGGGGTATGAACTGGGGCACTGCCGGAATGCCGGGGGGCGCCGGCGGAGTGCCCGCCGGTCCGGGGGCCAACATCGGAGCGGGCCAGCGTAAGTTCGGCGCCCATGAAACGATGGAAGCCCACGAAGTACTTACAGACATCATCGACGGTATTAACCAGTTTGAACTGTACCGCCCACATGTGCAGGACCGGCAGCTCATGTCCATTTTAGACAATCAAATCCGGCATATGTCGAATGATTACGATAACATGGTCAACTACCTGCATAACCAGGGGGCAGGGGCAGCCATCCCTTACCGGATGAAGAAAAATTTTCAGCCGCAGTATGGGTTGCGGCAGCCGGCCCCGCAGCATCCCAACACCGATGTAAACCAGATGGATGACCGTGATGTGGCTTCCGGCATGCTGGGCTGCAATAAGGCCAGCGCCCTTGTTTGTACCGCCGCGGCGCTGGAGTGCACCGATCCGACGCTGCGCTCGATGGTCCTGAACTGTGCCGTGTCTTCGGTGAATAAGGCTTACGAAGTATTTCAGTATATGAATCAAAAGGGCATGTACCAGGTGCCCACCATGCAGCAGAATACCACCAACACTATGATGAATACTTATCAGCAAGCCGGTAATATGCAGTTCACTAATCAATAAAACAACCTTCTTAAGTCCCGGTAATATGCCGGGACTTTTTATTTTTCCTATATTCCGATAATAATTCTAAAAACAGCCATTAATCGTAGCTTTTATGGTCTCCGGGTAAGGATTTTAAAAATTTTCCTGTAAAAATCGCCAAATTAGGTCTTGTTAAGAAAAGAACAAGGCTATATAATTAAACCAACCGCTACTACCTTTTGTAGTACGTTGTTGTGTAATACTACTTAAATCAGACCAAGGAGGAGGACTTATGTTTAAAAGAACCCTGAAAAAAATCTCCACTGTGACCCTGCTGCTCCTGACCCTGGTTGTGTTCCTGGCCCCCGCCCCGGCAGTCCGGGCAGCAGGCAGTGAAATGGACATGAAAAACATGGACCTGCAAATCTGGTCGGAATATGACGACCCCCGGGTGCTGCATATTCTAACCGGGACGCTGGTTAACAACACCGGCAAGGAGTATACCGGGACAGTCAAATTCAACGTGCCCAAGGGCGCCGAGATCAAAATGGCCTGCGAACTTGAAGGCCAGTCCCACGTCTGTCAACCCTATGAAATTACAGATAAAGGGGATTACGCCGAACTGACCTGGAAAATGACCAAAAATGTGGCCCCCGGCCAGGAATACCCCTTCTGGCTGGAATACTACTACAATCCTATCCAGGGCAAAGTGGACAAGACTATCGATTACACCTTACGGCCCACCTACAATATCGGCCAGTTAAAGGTAACCTTTAAAGAACCTTTAAAAGCCAGCAACTTCAAATCCACTCCCCAGCCCGTTTCCTCCGGCAAGGACGGGGAGAACTTCTCCACCCACTATTACGACTTCCAGCAGGTAACACCGGACAAACCCATTTCCTTCAAATTCAGTTACACCAAATCAGACCCCAACCCGTCGAAGGAACCTGCTGACCCGGCCGCCGCTGAAAACAAACCGGCAGCCGACCCCCTCGGCACTTCCGCCTGGAAAAAACCAGAGGTGCTGATCCCGTCCATCCTCTTCGTGATTGTACTGGCAGTCTTCATCTTCTATG
>JBMOPI010000058.1:0-11160 GCA_049324975.1 Bacillota bacterium | reverse complement strand
GCTGGGACAGGCGATCTCTGACCATCCCCACAACAACCTCATCGGGGACTAACTGCCCTTTATCCATGTATTCTTTGGCTTTCTTGCCCATTTCGGTACCTTCTTTAATAGCGGCGCGGAACATATCACCGGTGGAAATGTGAGTAATACCGAGTTCTTTCACCAGTACTTCCGCCTGCGTCCCCTTCCCTGCTCCCGGCGGCCCCATGATCATTAACTTCAAAAAGATCCCCTCCCAATATATTGATTTATAGTGAATTATAACATATTTGTCCCAGAAAAAAAACACAGTTTTGTGAATGTTCGAAAATTTTTAGGGCTGCTACATGCTCTTTTTGGTTACCTTTTCCCCATTATAGCTGTATAACATGATTTTATTATCCACTTTGGTTTCCAGGTGTACCGGCCGGCCCCAAAGTTTGTATACATAGGGGAGGGTTTTTTCCAGGTAATAAATATCCAGGTCCCTTCCGTCATGGCCATGTTTAAGGTACAGCTCGCCATTTTTCCGATAATCGCCGTCTTCCACCAGGATATACGGGTACCCGCAGTTGGTTAGCAGGAATATCATGCCATCCCTGACTGTTTCCCAGGACGTTTCGGTCACCTGCCATTTTGTATACACTTTTTTGTAAAGATACAGGTCCAAATCTTCCGCCAGTTGCTTGGTCAGGTAATTACGCAGAAAAGAAACATCGTTTTCATTTGCCCTGACCTCAAACATCTTTTGCCGTCCTTCACCGCCGGTCCGGCCAAACTTTTCCCGCTCCTCGTCAGTTGGTTTATTCCACCGTTTTTCAATGTCTTCCCATATTTTTAAACCAACCAGATAAGGGTTAATGCTCATCCTGGACTTTTGGATTACTCCGGCATGCATTTTGGCGAACTCAACGGCCTCGTCTTCCGTGAGTTCAACCTCCCGCATCAGTTTTAGGTGCCAGTAAGTTGCCCAGCCTTCATTCATTATTTTGGTCTCCAGCTGGGGCCAAAAATATAACATTTCACTACGTACAACGGATACAATGTCTCTCTGCCAGTCCTCAAGACTCCTGCTGTTTTCCATAATAAAACCGAGGACATCCTTTTCCGGCTCTGCGGGAATTTTTTTTGCATCTTCCTCTATTTCTGTTTGCTGGTCCCGGTCAAGGTTCCACAAGTCATCATAAGGCGTTTCTCTTTTGATTTTCACTGACCGGACGGCCTTTTTAATCCGTACATGCGGGTCGATATGCTCTTGCAGCGCCAGTGCTGCATCTAAATATTTTTCCACTTTTTCCCGCCCGTATTTATGTTCATAGTCAGCAATGCGTTCAGCGCTGGCGGCCATGGTATCCAGCATATTGCGGGAAGTATGCCCGAACCAGTAGTTGTTTTTAAAAAAATCATTATGGGCAAATACATGAGCCGCCACCAGCTTGTTTTGTACCAGTGAATTTCCTTCCAGCAGGAACGCATAGCACGGGTCGGTATTGATTACCAACTCGTAAATCTTGCTGAGGTTGTAGTCATACTGGGTCTTCATCCGGTGAAATGATTTGCCGAAGCTCCAGTGGGCATACCTGGTAGGCATACCGTATGCACCGAAGGTATATATGATATCCGCCGGGCATACTTCAAAACGCATATCAAAAAAATCCAGGCCAAATTCTTTGGCCTTGGCGGAAATCTTTTCTATTGCTTTTTCTAATCGTTTCATTTCTACCGGTGTCAAATGAACATCACGCCCTGTTACTTAATTTGGAGCAAATCCCGCCGGGGATTGAAAAATGTCCGCAAGGCAGGATACACCCCTGTTTTGTCACGAATTAAAACACTGGTAAATTTGGGATTTTTTATATTTTTATATACAGCCATTAACGAGCTTGAATTATAGTACAAGCCTTCAATTTCACCGTAACCGAATATGTTGCAGACATTCAGCAACTTATACACCAGGTCAACACATCTCTCGTTATCGGATGGCAGGTTGTCACCGTCCGAAAAGTGAAAAGGGTAGATATTCCAGTCGTCAGGTGAATAACGTTTACTGATTATATCAAGTGCCATTTGATAAACTGACGAACATCTCGTGCCGCCGCTTTCACCCTTGGTGAAAAAATCTTCCTCAGTAACTTCTTTGGCTTCAGTATGATGGGATAAGAAAACTATATGGACATTACGGTATTTGGTCCGTAAAAACCTGACCATCCAAAAGAAAAAACTCCGGGCAATGTATTTCTCAAAAGGCCCCATGGAACCTGATGTATCCATCATAGCAATGACCACGGCATTGGATTGGTATTTGATATCATCTTCCCAGGTCTTAAACCTTAAATCATCGGGCGTAATCCCACCAAAACCGGTTCTGCCGGCTTTGGCGTTCCGTTTGAGGTTCTGTATCAGGGTCTTTTTCTTGTCGATATTGCTCATGATGCCTTTTTTTCTGATGTCTTTAAACTGAAACGAATCGGTGGAAATTTCCGACTGCTTTTTTTCTTCCAGATTAGGCAGGCCAAGATCTTCAAAAATCAATTCGGCCAGTTCATCCACCGTAATTTCCGCTTCATAGTAATCAACCCCGGGTTCCGTCCCGGCCCCCGGTCCCTTGCCCGGCCCTTTGGCGCCGTCACTGCCCAGCACGTCGCCTGGTTTGCTGTTTCCGTTGCCCTGACCGGCATGCTCCTGTTTATTTACATCATAGCGGAAATGGTACTCTTCCAAAGACCTGATAGGTACTTTGACAATTCTTTTACCGTCCGACATGATGATACTTTCTTCACTCACTATATCGGCCAGGTTTTTTCTGATGGCATCCCTGACCTTTTCCATGTGCCGTTCCTGATCAATGTAACCTTTGCGATGCAAAAACCAGTCATCTTTTGAAATAATAAAAGTACCAGTGCTCATATACAACATCCTATCTGTTCAGCAAACTCCCTACATATTTTAACAATTCGTTGGCGCAAACCGGACAATAGCCATGGTTATCCACTAACCTGGCCACTACCTGGTTAATTCTCTTAAGCTGTTCGGCATCCGGCGTTTTTGTTGAGGTGGTGATTTTCACAACGTCCTTCAAATCAGCAAACAGTTTCTTTTCAATAGCTTCCTTGAGCCGTTCATGGGATCTGTAGTCAAATTCCCTGCTCTGCCTGGCGTAAGAAGACAGCCTGATCAATATCTCTTCCCGGAAACTTTTTTTGGCGTTTTCGGATACCCCTATCTGTTCCTCAATACTTCGCATCAGTTTTTCATCAGGTTCCATTTCTTCGTCTGTAATGGGGTCTTTAATTTTGCCCCCGTTGCAATAAGCCTCAATATTGTCAAGGTAATTATTAAATATCGTTTTTGCTGATTCCTCAAATGAATAAACAAAAGCCTTCTGGACTTCCTTTTTGGACATGGTATCATATTCTTTGCGAGCTTCGGCAACAAAGTTTAACAGCCGGTCTTTTTCCTCCTTGGTAATGGAAGGATGCTGATCCAGCCCATCTTTTAAACCCCTTAAAATGTCCAGGGCATTTATACAGGTGGTGCCGCTTCTGATTAAGGCCGTTGATATGCGGTTGATTACATAACGCGGGTCAACTCCGCTCATACCCTCATCTGCTGCCTCAGCCTGCAGTTCAGATACATCCTTTTGCTTAAAGCCTTCAACGTTTTCCCCATCATATAGTTTCATTTTTTTAACCAGATCCATGCCCTGTTTTTTGGATTCCTTAAGCCTGGATAACACCGAGAAAATTGAAGCGGTACGCAGGGCATGAGGGGCGATATGAATGTCTTTCAGGTCACTTTTGGAAATAAGTTTTTCATAAATTTTAATTTCTTCAGAAACCTTTAAATTATAAGGGACTGGCATGACGATAATCCTGGACTGCAGGGCCTCGTTTTTTTTGTTGCTGATAAACGCTTTATACTCATTTTCGTTGGTATGTGCAACAATAACCTCATCCGCGGAAATCAGGGCAAACCTGCCGGCCTTAAAGTTACCTTCCTGAGACAGGCTTAAAAGGTTATACAAAAACTTTTCGTCACATTTGAGCATCTCCTGGAATTCCATCAAACCCCGGTTGGAAATGTTTAATTCCCCGTCAAACCGGTAAGCCCGCGGATCTGACTCGGAACCATATTCGGAAATGGTGGAAAAGTCTATGCTGCCGGTCAAATCCGCAATATCCTGGGATTTGGGATCCGACGGTGTAAAGGTACCAATCCCGACCCTTTTTTCCTCAGATAACATAATGCGTTCCACCCTGACAGCCTCGATATCATTGTTATATTCTTCTTCCAGCATTATCCGGCACGACGGGCAAAGTTCTCCTTCAATAATGATACCGTATTCCTTTTCAAATTTATCCCTCAATTCTCTTGGTACCAGATGCAGCGGTTCTTCATGCATCGGGCAGTCCTTAATGCCGTATAGTGCTCCGTTGTCTGTCCGGCTGTACTTTTCCAGTCCTTTTTTCAGCATCATCACAATAGTTGATTTTCCGCCGCTGACCGGACCCATTAATAAAAGGATCCTTTTTCTCACATCGAGCCTTCTGGCGGCGGGATGAAAATATTCTTCTACCAGGCGTTCCAAAGTTTTATCAATGCCAAATAACTCGCCGGCAAAAAACTGGTACTTTTTCTTCCCGTCTTCTTCCTCAATACCGGCAGATTTGATCATATTATAAATCCGGGCATGGGCATGTTGGGCAATGTGGGGTTTTTCCAGCACTTTTTCAATGTATTCGCTAAAGGAACCTTCCCAAGCCAGCTGTTTTTCCTGTAATTGATATTCCTTCAGCTGTCTGATTATATCCATCGAGTCCCCTCCTCTTGCATATTTCGATGTCCTTCTTGTCTTTAAGACATTATATGCACAAGTTGAGGGGATGAAAACCGCATTTAGCAAAAATTAAACGGCTGTTTTTAATAGCCGCCAGTTGTACAACCATTAAGCTTAATACAAAGCCAGTTAACACGGAATTTAAGCTATTGGCGTATTTATTGTAGTGATTTAGCAAAATTTGATTTAAAATGTAAAAAAATCTACGGGGGTGAAGGAGTGCAGGTATGTAAAATTTGTACGGAAAAATTAAAAGAAGATGAAAAATTGAGAGGGACCTGTAGAGATTGTGAAAACATAGTAGCCAGAAATGTCATGCAGAAAATTTTAATGGGTCACTTTCCCAAAAGATTACGGGCCAAAAGATAAATTAAAAAGTGCGTATGGCATACGCACTTTAATTTTACCCCAGGATAGTATAGCTCTCCTGCGGCATAAAAAAGGCTAACTCGGCGCTTCGCGCCCACGAAGCCTTTTTAATTTATTCTAGCATGCTTTTAATGTATTGGGGCAGGGCAAAAGCTGCCGGTAATATTTCCGGGGTCAGATACCTGGTTTTGAGCTCTTCAATAGTGGTAGGATCAGCATTAATATTTAACGGCTTATCTTCTTTTGAACCAATAGTAAAACTCCAAAATCCCCCGGTATATGTGGGAATAGCCGCCAGGTACGTTGCGTAGACGGGAAAGTTATTGGCTATATATTTTCTGACCTTTTTAGTTGTTTCAGTGTAAAAAACAGGTGATTCCGACTGGGCGACAATCAATCCGTCTTCTTTCAATGCTTTATAAGCATTACTGTAAAAATTTTGCCCGAATAATTCTGTGTTAGGGCCCACCGGATCTGATGAATCTATAATGATTAAGTCGTAATGCCCTTCTTTGGTTTTTATATATTCGGTGCCATCCTCAATAAGGATACGGACCCGTGGATCTGTTAAAGCACAGCTTATTTCAGGGAGATACTTACGACAGGCCAAAATGACTTTCTCGTCAATTTCAACCAGGTCGGCCTGCTTTACAGAGGGGTGTTTTACAACTTCCCTGATGGTGCCTCCGTCACCCCCGCCAATGACCAGTATTTTTTCCGCTTTGGGATGGCCAAGCATGGCGGGATGGGCTATCATTTCGTGATAGATAAACTCATCCATCTCCGTAGTCTGTACAATGCCATCCAGGATTAAGGCCTTTCCGAGTTCGTAAGTGTCAACCACGGCCAGATGTTGATACTCAGTTATTTCGGTATGCAGGGTTTCTCTGACCTTCCAGTTTACGCTGTAACCTTCGGTGTGTTTTTCGGTAAGCCAGAATTCCATTATTGATATATAACCTCCTTCAACTAATCCATAATTATTTTCGCGACGGCTGCTACATATTCCTGCAAAGATCAACTATTAAATCACTTTTACTCGTTGAGAAGGTTATATTTTTCCAGTTTCTGATACAGCCCGGCCCTTGAAATCCCGAGTAATTTAGCGGCCTTTACCTTGTTTCCGTTAGTGGCCTGCAGAGCCTGTAACAAAGCTGCTTTTTCCGTATCATCAAGAATTGAACGGAGCGAGTTTTTATCCGTCATTTTCTGATCTTCATGCTTTCTGATATATTGCGGCAGGTGCTGAGGCTTAATAATGCTCTCGTCGGTATTTCTAAAGGCCTCCTCCAGCACTTTTTCAAGTTCTTTAATGTTGCCTGGCCAGGAATGTCCTAAAAGCAAACTGTATGCTTCTGACGAAATGCCGGTAACCTTCCTGCCGGAATCTTGATTAAATACACTGATAAAATAATGTGTTAACGGCTCAATGTCTTCTACCCTGTCCCGGAGCGGCGGGATATATACAGTTAGAAAGTTAAGCCTGTAATAAAGTTCCTCCCGGAAAAGGTTTTGTTTAACCATTTCCTCCAGGTTACGGGATGTTGTGGCAATCAGCCTTACATTTATACCGTTTTGAGACCCGTCCCCCGTTTTCTTTTGCATCACTTCCAGGAGTTTTGACTGCATATGTAAAGACAGATATCCGATTTCGTCAAGAAATATAGTGCCTTCGTCAGCAATTTCAAGCTTTTCAGCCAGTTCTGATTCTATAATGTTCTCCGGTAACGCGGCACATTCAATCCTTACAAATGGACCGGTCCGCCTTTTGCTCTCGCTATGCATAATATGAGCTAAAAATTCCTTACCGGTGCCCTTTTCACCGCGCAACAAAACAGGGGAATCTCCGGAGGCAATCCTTTTAATGCTCTCTTTTATTTGTGTGACAAATCGACTTTTACCGGCAACGTTGGTTAAGCGGTATTTTGTCCCGGAAAATCTTTCCAGTTGTTCCTGGTAATATGCCAGCTTTGCTTTTAAATTATTTATCCTGTTTAAGAAAATATCCAGCTGCAGCGTATTGGTTTTTGGCACTTCACATAAATCATCAGCCAGGTTTTTCAGATAAGAAATATCCTCAAAAACCTCCAGTGCACCGACGACCTCCCCCAGCCTGAGAATGGGGGTACGGTGAGTCAAATATAAGGTATTGTTCAACATCATTTTTTTGCCTAGTTCCGGCCGGCCTGTTTTCAGTACAACCGGCAGCCTGGTTTCAGGTATGATTTCCCGGATGTGTCTGCCAATGACATCCTCAATACACTTTAACGTTCTTCTGGCCGCAGCGTTAAAAATCACAATAAAGCCGTTTTTATCCACCGCAATGATGCTGTTATGGGTTGAATCCAGAATGAAATTCCAGTTAAAAGCCCAGTTACTGAGGACGCTTCTGGATACTGACATACCATGACCTCCAGTCTTTTTTGCCACCGGAATTATGCTTTATATTTTATTTTAACTTATATTTTACCCTGGGAAACTGTTTTTTCCCCGAACGGCAGGAAAACGGCGGTCAATGGCTTCTATTAAAGGATAAACCGTTTTGAGCCGGGTAATAATACGTATATCTTTATTCACGGAGGTTTTTTATGACAGAAAAGTTGTTGGCCATTATTTTACTGGTCCTGGGCGGTCTGGTCACTCTTTATGTCTTATATAAAACGGCGTTAGGCGCCCTGGAGCCCATGATGCAAAAAAAACTGGAGCAAAAAATGCAACAGGATGAACTGAATCAGCTGCAAAATAACCTGCAGGCCGGCCAGCAGTTGGACCGGCAGAAGGTGCAGGAGACTAAGGATAATATGCAATAAAAATTTACCCCCAGTAGTTCCGGTCCAGGCTCCTGTAATCAATTGCCTCAGCCAAATGTTCTTTTTCTATGGTCTCTGACGCTTCAAGGTCAGCTATAGTACGGGAAATCTTCAGGATTTTATTATAAGCCCGGGCGCTTAGTCCAAGGGAATAAAATGCGTCTTTCATAAGTTCGGCTGCAGCTTTTGACTGTTTACAGTACTTACGAACTTCTTTTGCCGTCATAGCGGCATTGTTTTTTGTCTTTGAATTAAAACGTTCCGCCTGGATGGACCGGGCGGCACTAACCCTTGAAACAATTGCTGCGGTTGTTTCCTGACATTCATTGTCTGTCAGATGATCATATTTTAACCTAGGCACTTCAACATGAATGTCGATCCGGTCCAGCAAAGGGCCGGATATACGTGATAAATACCTTTTAATCTGGGCCGGGCTGCAGTTGCATTCCCGTTCAATGTCTCCATAGTAACCGCACGGGCAGGGGTTCATCGCTCCCAACAGGACAGTTTTCGCCGGATAGGTTAGGGTGGCGTTTACCCTGGAAATTGTAATCTTGCCGTCTTCCATAGGCTGCCGCAGGGACTCCAGGACATTGCTGCTGAATTCAGGCAGTTCGTCCAAAAACAAAACTCCCCGGTGTGCCAGGCTGATTTCCCCTGGTTTAGGTATCCGCCCGCCTCCCACGAGACTGCTGGCTGACGCGTTATGGTGGGGAGCACGAAATGGACGCTTAGTTATCAAAGGCTGCCCCGGTTTTAATAACCCGGCAACACTGTAAATCTGGGTAACCTCCAGCGCTTCCTCTTCCGACATAGAAGGCAAAATACCGGTAAAACGTCTGGCCAACATGGTTTTCCCCGAACCAGGCGGACCAATCAGCAGTACATTATGCCCTCCGGCGGCAGCGACTTCTAATGCTCTTTTCACCCCGGCATGGCCAAAGACTTCAGAAAAATCTTCGTCATACAATATCTTTTTTA
This sequence comes from Bacillota bacterium, assembly GCA_049324975.1. Lineage (GTDB taxonomy): Bacteria > Bacillota > Thermincolia > Thermincolales > CAZWUW01 > JBMOPI01. The sequence goes on along the minus strand of JBMOPI010000058.1, from coordinate 2,184 downwards.
ATAGGAGTTCCTGTATCGAGACTGTGTGCGGAAGCAGCGGGTTCCTGCCTTCCAGAAAATCCACCGCACTTCTAAGGTTCGCAACAGGTATGACCTTAACATCCTTCACCAGTGCCCCTTCGTCAATGTTGTCCGGGGACATAAGAATATAAACAGGTGCCGCCAGGGTTTCTTTGGCCACGATACAGCTTGGCAGAATGCCGTTTACCGGCCTCACGGTCCCGTCCAGGGATAATTCACCCAGGAATAAACATTGGTCTAAATTATCAAAATTACACTGGCCGGTAGCGGCAAGTATCCCCACAGCGATGGCCAGGTCATATACTGCTCCTTCTTTTTTTATGTCTGCTGGGGCAAGATTAACGGTAATTCTCTTCACGGGGAACTCGTACCCGGAATTTTTTATGGCTGCCCTTACCCTTTCCCTGGCCTCCCTTACCGCGGCATCCGGCAGCCCAACCAGATCAAACGCAGGTAATCCCTTCGAGACATCAACCTCTACTAAGACTGCATCACCCTCCAACCCCTGTAATGCAATGCTTTTTACTTTTGATAGCATTCCGTATCCCCCAACCTAAATATTCTGCATTTTATTTCGCCGGGGATGTAAAAAATCCTGCCTTTAGTGTATGCAATTTAAATATATTGCCTTTTGTATATCAAAATGCGTTTTTGATTATTTCGATATTCCAGTTATAATTTTGGTCCGGCTGTATTGTCACAACGTCAAACCTGCAGTCCACATTATTGTTCCCGGTAGCAAGAATGTAATAAGCGGCCAATTTTTGCAGCCTCTGTTGTTTACGGTAGTTAACTGCTTCCGTAGCCAAACCGAACCTCGCGCCGGACCTGGTTTTAACTTCAACAAAAACGAGGTAATCTCCATCCCTGGCGATAATATCTATTTCCCCGGATCGGCACCGAAAGTTCCGGGTCAGTATCTTGTATCCATTTTTAGTTAAAAAATTAACAGCCGCTTCTTCACCGGCCTGCCCTAACTCTTTTTTATAACCGGACACAGCAACTGCCTCCCCCAAAATACACTTTTTTTATACTACAGGCGCGATATACTTTCCTATGGTGTAAAAAAGGAGAACCTGTCTGTGATGACAAGTTCTCCTTTTTAAAGTAGCTTTGTTTAGGGCAGGAACAATGCCTTGGCGGCTACGTTGGCCAGTTGGGACAACTGTTCCGGATAAATACCAAGATAGACCGTAATCAGCATGGAAGCCAGCAGTGTAAATTTGGCGCCGTTCTGTACCGTAATCGGTGTATTGTCCACCGGATCATTCATGTACATGGTTTTTACTACTGACAGATAGTAGTATACGGACGCCATACTCATAATCAGGCCAAGGATAACGAGCCACAGGTAGTCTTTTACAATGGCCGAGAAAAGATAGAACTTACCGGCGAAACCGGCTAAAGGCGGAATACCGGCCATGGACAACAGGCAGACCGTCAGTACGGCAGCCATCAGCGGTGAGCGCTGGGCCAGGCCGCCGTAATCCTTGATTTCATCACTGCCGGTACTGGCCGAGAAATTCATCACCACTGTAAATGCACCAATAGTTGCAAATACATAAAGCATGCCATAGAAGGCCACACCTTTTACCCCAAGCTCATTGGCGGCCACAACACCGGTCATGATGTAGCCGGCCTGAGCAATACTGGAGTATGCCAGCATCCGCTTGATATTGGTCTGGGGAATGGCCACCAGGTTGCCGATAACGATGGTTACAGCGGCCAGGACCGCAAACAGCGTTGTCCACTGAACAGCGTATCCGGGAAAAGCAATAACGAACACACGGACCAGAGTAGCAAATGCTGCCGCCTTGGAACCTACGGCGAGGTAAGCAGTAACCGGGGTGGGCGCTCCTTCGTATACGTCAGGAGACCACATTTGGAACGGTACTGCGGAAATCTTAAAGCCAAAGCCGGCAACGAGGAAAACAATGCCCAGGATAAGTGCCGGAGACATTGCACCGCCTGACAGTTTCTGAGCTACTTCGGTGATGACCGTGGTACCGGTGATACCGTAAATCAGGCTCATACCGTAAAGCAGAATGGCTGAGGACATTGCGCCGAGAATCAGGTACTTGACCCCTGCTTCAACGGATTTGGCATCCTGTCTTTTATATCCGGTAAGGATATAAAAGGAAATGGTCATCAGCTCAAGGCCCA
>JBMOPI010000057.1:0-11189 GCA_049324975.1 Bacillota bacterium | reverse complement strand
ATGCTACTGCCCGGGAAGACAGCCGGATTTTTTACCCTCCCCCGGTCCTCTGCACCGACAATGCTGCCATGGTGGGCTGTGCCGCATTTTATAAGTATTTACGGGGGGATTTTGCGCCGCTTACCTTAAATGCGGTTCCCGGTTTAAGACTCGGTGAGGACCGATACAAAAGTGAATAAATTTCGAAAAAATTCTCCGCTTTGTGAAAAGGAACACATATTCTGTGGATACCAAGGACTGTGGATAATGTGCATAACTCTGTTAATAACTTAAAAATCAAGCCTTTTTTATGTGAGGAAAAAATGTCCGGTATCCCGACACTCCCTGTGAGTATTGTGTATAAGGGATGAAATACCAGCCGCCGTGGACATCCTTCCTGTGTAAAACCCTGTGGATATGTGCTAAAATATTGTCATTAAACGCTTTTTGAATATAACTTAGGCAGGTGATTTTTTTTGTGGCCGGTATTGTTTAAAGTTGGCCCCCTTGATGTATATTCCTGGGGATTCATGTTGAGCCTGGCGGTGTTGGCCGGTACCTGGCTGGCCTACCGGCAGGCGCCGAAAATCGGCATCAAAGCAGACCTGGTTATTGACCTGGCTATCTGGCTGGTGGTAGGCGGCGTTGCCGGCGCCCGGCTTTTCTATGTCTTTGTTTATGAACCGGGGACATATCTCAGGCAGCCGTACCTGGTATTTGCCCTCTGGCAGGGCGGCCTGGTTTATTACGGCGCCCTGATAGGCGGATTTATCGCCGGAGTATGGTTTGTATGGAAAAAAGGCCTGCCCTTCTGGCCGCTGGCCGACCTGGTGGCCCCGCCTTTAGCCCTCGGTTACGGGCTTGTGCGAATCGGCTGTTTTTTAAACGGCTGCTGTTACGGAAAACCGACTAATTCATTCCTGGGTATCGTATTCCCCCACCTGGACCACTTGGCCCGCCACCCGACCCAGATTTACTCCTCCCTGCTGGGCTTCACATTGTTCCTGGTGCTTTTGGTTATGCAGCGGAAAAAGAGCTTTGACGGCCAGATTTTCCTGTTGTTCCTGATTTTATACGGCGTCGGCCGGACGGCCATCGAATCGCTGCGGGAAAACCTGACGGTTTTTGGGCCGGTCACTGTTTCCCAGCTTGTCAGCGTTGTTGTTATTATTATTGCCGGCATATTTTATCATCGCCGCAAACAGGGGTACCCCCTGTGAACCCGGGGAAACCCGTGAAGCCGGCCCTGGCGCAGCTAATCCTGGAATCAGCCCACCAGTCCAATATCCTGCCACTGACCTCAACCTGCAATGTCCGGTGTGTTTTCTGCAGTCACCGCTAGAACCCGCCGGGCATAGAAATATATCAGCTGCCTCCGCGGTCACCGGAAGAAATCAGGGAAACCTTTGATTTTATTGACCCGCTGAAGAAAATTGTCATCGGGGAATCGGTGACCCGCATCATTGAAGGGGAACCCTTCACCCATCCGAAAATAAAAACTGTCCTGGCGGCTATCAGGGAACGTTTTCCTGCCACCACTGTCCAGCTTACCACCAACGGCACTGTGCTTGACCGGCCGATGGCGGAATTTCTGGCCCGGCTCGGGCAGGTGGAGATAAACCTGTCCCTTAACAGCAGCTGTGCCGGTACGCGCGCCAGGCTGATGCATGACCGGAAGGCCGGGGAAGCTGTCGCTGCCGCTCAACTGCTCAGGGAATACCATATCCCTTATCATGGCAGCATCGTGGCCATGCCCCACCTGACCGGCTGGGCGGACCTGGAGGGGACTATCCGCTACCTAGCCGCACAGGAAGCCCTGACCATCCGTGTCTTTCTGCCGGGGCATACCAGACTGGCCCCGGATAAACTGCGTGTCCCGCTCGGGCTCTGGGCGGAGTTAAACTCATTTGTGATTAAGCTGCGCCAGAAAATTAATGTCCCCCTTACTGTTGAGCCTATACAGCTGGCGGATCTGAAAGCCATGGTAACCGGGGTTGTCGTTGGTTCGCCGGCAGAGCGGGCCGGCATCAAACCGGGGGACAGAATTATAAGAGTCCGGGGAGAAGCCGTTTACAGCCGCGTTGATGCCTTTGAAAAAATCAGGCGGGCCGGCGGCATGGCCCCACTGGAGCTGAGCCGGGGAGGTGAGGTCTTCTTTACGGCGGTTGAAAAACGGGCTTTGGCATCATCCGGCCTGGTGATGGATTACGATGTCCATCCGGGCCTTCCTGCCGCTATCGGCCGGGTGATTAACGGCAGCGGCTGCTCTTCCGCCCTGCTGATGACCTCACTGCTGGCAAAAGATGTAATCCGCTGCATTTGCCCGGACATTCCCACTGATGCCAGGTTGGAGATTATGCCTGTAGCCAGCCGTTACTTCGGTGGGAACATTGTGTCTGCCGGGCTTTTGATGGTAGAAGACTTTGCCGCTGCATGGGCAGAGCGGGCCGGTGAGGCAGGTTCCATGGGAGGCGCACGCCCTGACCTTATTTTGCTGCCGGCGGTGGCCTTTGATGGCCGGGGCCGGGATTTGACCGGGCGGTCCTATCATGAGCTAACAGATATTACCGGGACCAAAGTCATGATTTGCTGATTTTTTTGAGTGATTTCGGCAGGAATTTGTTATTTTTCATGGAATATCCAACATACTGCATAGAAAGCATGTGATAAATTTTTTGATGAGGTGAGATAGAACATCATGGCGTATTATGATGAAAAACATGAAACGATGCCCCGGGAGCAACTGCGGGAACTCCAGGCAGAGCGGCTTAGGGCAACTGCGGAGCGGGTTTACAACAATGTGCCGTTTTATAAAAAGGCTTTTGATGAAAAGGGCGTCAGCCCGAGCGACATAAAAACCGTTGATGACCTGAAACACCTGCCTTTTACTGTTAAACAGGACCTCCGGGATAACTACCCCTTTGGCCTGTTTGCCGCACCACAGGAAGAAGTGGTTCGGGTCCACGCATCCTCCGGGACTACCGGCAAGCCTACGGTGGTAGGATATACCGCTAATGACATCAACCACTGGGCGGATCTGATTGCCCGATGCCTGGTAATGGCCGGCGCCACCAAAAAAGATATGGTCCAGGTGGCTTACGGTTACGGTCTGTTCACCGGCGGGCTGGGTCTGCACTACGGAACGGAACGCCTGGGGGCCACCGTGGTGCCCATTTCCGGCGGCAACACCAGGCGGCAGCTGATGCTGATGGAAGACTTCGGCACCACGGTTCTGTGCTGCACCCCTTCTTATGCCCTGTTCCTGGCTGATGAGATTGAGGCGGCCGGCATCAGGGACCGGCTGAAACTGAAGGCCGGTGTTTTCGGCGCCGAGCCCTGGTCCCACGCCATGCGCCGGGAACTGGAAAGTAAGCTGCAGATTGATGCCCTGGACATTTACGGCCTCAGTGAAATCATGGGCCCCGGCGTATCCATGGAATGCCTGCATAAAAACGGCATGCATATTTTTGAGGATTATTTCATCCCCGAAATCATCAACCCGGAAACGGGTGAAGTCCTGCCTTACGGCCAAAAAGGGGAACTGGTCTTTACCACCATCATGAAGGAAGCCTTCCCGGTCATCAGATACCGGACCAGGGACATCTGTGTTCTGCACGAAGAGGAATGCGCCTGCGGCCGCAGATTCGTGCGCATGGAAAAAATCATGGGCCGGACAGATGACATGCTGATTATCCGCGGGGTCAACGTCTTCCCGTCCCAGGTGGAAAGCGTGCTGCTGGAAAACGGCGACACTGAACCCCATTACCAGCTGGTGGTCGACCGCAAAGGAGTGCTTGACGTACTGGAAATCTGGGTGGAGGTCTCGGAGAAAATGTTCTCCGACGAAGTCCGCCGCCTGGAAGAACTGGAGAAGAAGCTTAGTCATGAAATCGGCAGCGTCCTGGGCATCAACGGGAAAATCCGGCTGGTGGAACCCGGCACCATCCCCCGTAGTGAAGGTAAAGCCAAACGGGTGGTTGACAGACGGGAACTTTAATTCAGGAGGAGGGGCAATCCATGAAAGTCAAACAAATATCGGTGTTTTTGGAGAACAAGTCCGGCCGCCTGGCCAGGGTAACGGAAATCTTAGGTCAAAAAGACATCAACATCCGGGCGCTGTCCATCGCTGACACGTCTGATTTCGGGATCCTGCGGCTAATCGTGAATAAGCCGGATGAAGCCTATAAAGCGCTTAAAGAAGGAGGTTTTACCGTCAGCACCACCGATGTTATTGCCGTGGAGGTGGATGATCACCCGGGTGGGTTATCCGGAGTACTGAAGGTGCTGGACGCCAAGGGTATCAATATCGAATACCTTTACGCTTTTTTGGAAAAGTCTTCGCAGGACGCCCTTGTAGTGTTCCGGGTGGAGCAGGTGGACGATGCCATAGCCGCTCTCGGCGCAGCCGGCATTAATGTCCTTAAAGGCGACGATGTTTACAGTCTCTAAGGCGCTTATGCCCGGCAGCTGATTTTACATTGTAAAACATAGTGAGTTATGTTATTATTGGTTTATACACCAAACTAAGGGGGAATGCGGTTTGCGCAAACACCTGCCTCTGTTGGTGCTGGTTGGTATTGTTGTGCTTTTGGGTGGGTACCTGATTTTTAACACCTTTACGCAAAAAGAAAAGCCTTCCGCCCCCGGGAACATCAAGACCCCCGCGGCGGAAAACCGCAACCTGCCGGCAGCGCCTGGACCGCAGCCGCCGGGACAGGAACAATCCCAGGCACCAGACAAACAGGCCGAGAAATCCGTGGTTCCCGATATGAACCCCAGTCAGGGTGAAGTTTTTATTTACGGTAAGGTTCAGGATGTGGATGTGGAAAAAAGGATTGTCATTATCGATCAGCATATGGATGACAACAGTGTCAAGATTAAGCCCAATGTACCGGTTAAGAAGGACGCCATAATTCAGAATAAAAAACAGGATATTGGCCTCGCTCAGATTAAACCCGGTGACAGCGTCGGCATTATTCTCACCAAAGACGGCCACGCCAGGGCAGTGCTAGTGGATTGATTTAATAAAACATGGACCACAGAGACACAAATGTGAACTCTGTGGTTATTTATATTTTTTTAAAAAATTTTTTCAACAGAGAAGGAATTTTAAATTTTATGTAGAAAATTGTACTCATTCTGTAAATTGAATACCTTGAACAACGGCGTTCTAATTTAAAGAAGGTTGGACAAAGGCGTTCCAAATGTTAATTTGGTGCGCCTTTTTTTATTTACTTTACTTACTAGAAAGGGGATTCAAAAAAATGTGCTGTAACAAAGTGTGTCACAAAAACTGTACCGATCTTGAGGGCCTGACGACCCTGTTTGGCTCGTATGTTTTCAATGATGCGGTGATGCGGGAACGCCTGCCCAAGAAAATCTTCAAGGCATTGAAAAAAACCATCGATGAAGGGATGCCTTTAGACCCCAACGTGGCTGAAGTTGTGGCCAATGCCATGAAGGACTGGGCCCTCGAAAAAGGTGCTACCCACTTCACCCACTGGTTCCAGCCCATGACCGGCCTGACTGCCGAGAAGCATGACGCCTTTATTTCTCCTACCGCCGATGGCAAAGTAATTCTTGAATTTTCCGGCAAAGAACTGATCAAAGGGGAGCCTGACGCTTCTTCCTTCCCCTCCGGCGGTTTGCGGGCCACATTTGAAGCCAGGGGCTACACCGCCTGGGACTGCACCTCCCCGGCTTTTGTAAAAGACAAGACCTTGTATATCCCCACTGTATTCGTATCATACACCGGCGAAGCCCTGGACAAGAAGACCCCCCTGCTCCGTTCCATGGAAGCCTTGTCAAAACAGGCTATGCGGGTTCTTAAGGCCTTCGGCAATACCACTACCAAGCGGGTCATTACCACCGTTGGCCCGGAACAGGAATACTTCCTTATTGACAGAGACCTGTACGAACAGCGCAGGGATTTGATCCTGACGGGACGGACCCTTTTCGGCGCTCCTTCTCCCAAAGGTCAGGAAATGGAAGACCAGTATTTCGGTTCTATCAAAGAACGGGTTAACGCCTTTATGCAGGAAGTGGACGCAGAACTGTGGAAGCTGGGTGTTTCCGCCAAAACCAAGCATAATGAGGTTGCGCCTGCCCAGTATGAAATAGCTCCTGTATTTAATACCGTAAATGTAGGCACCGACCATAACCAACTGGTAATGGATGTCCTGAAGAAGGTAGCTTCCCACCACGGCCTGGCCTGCCTGCTGCATGAAAAGCCCTATGCCGGCGTGAATGGTTCCGGTAAACACAACAACTGGTCCATGTCTACTGATGACGGACATAACCTGCTTGACCCCGGTGAAACTCCCCATGACAACGCTCAGTTCCTCGTGTTCCTGGCCGCAGTTATCAAAGCTGTGGACGAATACGCCGAGCTGCTGAGACTCTCTGCTGCCAACCCCGGTAATGACCACCGGCTGGGCGCCAACGAGGCTCCGCCGGCCATCATCTCCATCTTCCTGGGTGACCAGCTGACCGAAATCCTGGATAAAATCGCCAAGGGCGGCAAAGTCGGCTCCAAAAACGGCGGCGAGCTCAAGCTCGGGGTTTCCACCCTGCCCCACCTGCCCAAAGACAACACCGACCGGAACAGGACTTCACCCTTTGCTTTTACCGGCAATAAGTTTGAATTCCGGATGGTGGCCTCTTCAATGTCTATCGCTGGCGCCAATTTTGTCCTGAATACCATTGTTGCTGAAACCTTAAGCCAGATTGCCGACCAGCTGGAAGGCAAAAAGGACGTCAATGCCGAAGCCCAGAAGATTATACAGAAGGTCGTCAAAGAGAACGGTCGGGTTATCTTTAACGGCAATGGCTATACCGACGAGTGGGTTAAGGAAGCCGCCAAGCGGGGGCTGCCCAATATCCGTTCCACTGTAGAGTCTATTCCGGTGGCCAAAGACAAGAAGGTCATTAAAGTCTTTGAAAAGCATAAGGTACTCAGTAAGGCCGAACTGGAATCCCGTTATGAGATCCTTTTGGAGCACTACATTAAGACTATCAACATTGAAGCCCTGACTATGCTGGAAATGGCCAAGCGGCAGATAGTCCCCGCCGTGATAGCCTTTGCCACCGATCTGGCCGGCTCCATCAATTCCATCAAGGCTACCGGTGTAAAAGCTGACATGAGCGTCCAGGAAGGTCTGCTGAAGGATGTTTCCGCTACCCTGGCTGCCATGAATAAGAATATTGCCGCCCTTGAAAAAGCCCAGGCCAAAGCCGAAAATATGCATGGTGACTCATATAAGCAGGCTATCTTCTATAAGGATACCGTTTTCGGTGCTATGGAAGCCCTGCGGGCCGACGCCGACAAGTTGGAAACCATGGTCGACAAGGACCTCTGGCCGCTGCCGACCTATGCGGACATGCTTTTCAACCTGTAATAAAAAAGAGTTAAACTAAAAGAGTTGGTGTCAAGGTCTATGCCTGACACCAACTCTTTATATTTTTCTCCGTGCATTCTGTGTTCTCTGTGGTTGTTTTTAAAAAAGACTAAAGTTTTAACTGACTTAACACGATAATATACTCAGGAATAAGTGTGTACAATTCCTGCCGATAATGGCAAACCCGTCGAAAGGCGGGGACGCAAAGCTACGGGTCTAAAGCGGCAAAAGCCGCCATGATCGCCGGGTTGCCGAAGAGGGAGTTTTTTACTTTCCCTGTTTTTCACCTTCGGCAAAACGGCCGGAGGTTTTTTACTTTAGGCTACCATGACTCTTTTTCCGTATATTTTATTTAGGACAGGAGGTGAAAAATGATGGCTACACCTGTTGTTTTCCGGAACATGCTGGGGGTATGCATCGGCCTGTATGCCTGGTGGTATTTTTACTCCTTTGAACCGGTTTTCAGCCCGGCCTGGATAGGTGTCATCATTGCGGCTTTTGTGATTTCGCTGGTAGTGCTCATTGTTTCCAGGAACCCTGTGCTGGGACTTTTCCTGGTTGTCCTGGTTTACATGGTTTACGGCCCCGGGCTGGCCTTATCCCTGAAGCAGTTCCTGCCCCTGGTGGGGGGGCTGGTGGCGGCCAATGCGCTCTGGAAAATCATATAACGTGAAAATCAGCTCTTTACAGGCTGTTTATCCGGGTTAAAACCCGGATTTGTTTTTATATCGTCTTTTACCGGCAGTTGGAAGTTTCCCAAAGCAGTGTTATAATGTAATACGTGACGGCAAAAATTTTTCGGGGGGTTTATTATGTCAACTCCGTGGCGTTCGGTAAAAGAAGTGGTGCAAATTGTGGTAATGGCTTTCCTGCTTTCATTTGTGCTGCGCACTTATATAGTGGAGGCCAGGCAGATTCCGTCCGGGTCTATGGAACCAACCCTGCAGATTGGCGACCGGTTGATGGTGGACAAAATCGTGTTCAGGTTTTCCGAGCTGGAACGGGGCGATATTGTTGTTTTTAAGCCAACTCCGGCAGCTGTAGGCAATACCGGTTCCGACGCCTATTATATCAAACGGGTGATTGGCCTCCCGGGGGACGAGATTACCGTTGCCCAGGGCAGGGTTTATATCAATGGCAAAGCACTGGTGGAGCCTTACGAGGCCGAGCCGCCGGAATACATTTACGGGCCGAAAAAAGTCCCGGAGGGGATGCTCTTTGTTATGGGGGATAACCGGAATAACAGCGCTGACAGCCATGTCTGGGGTTTCCTCCCGGAGGAAAATGTAAAAGGCAAGGCCTTTGTCCGGTTCTGGCCATTAAACAGGATGGGGAAAATTTAAAAAGACCTTGACACAATCGTCCTCTTTTTTTATAATTAAACTATACAAAAAAGGTATAGTTTAATTGGGCGGCAGGAATACACTTGCCGGCCGGGAATCATACTAAAAAAGTATGATACAAAAAATGCGAGGGAGGAATAAGTATGGCAGTAAACATGGAGATCATTAACGAAAATGTGATGGGTGCAACCAAAGGGACTGTGGTTGAAGAAGCAGTTGACCACAACTTCAACGGTGAGACCAGGGAAGTCGGCCTTTACCTGGCTATGGCCAGGCAGGCGCAGCGGGAAGGCCTGCCGGAGGTGGCCGAGGTACTTAAGGCTATTGCCATGGATGAAGCCTGGCATGCAGCGAGGTTTGCCGAACTGAACGGCAAGATTTCCGCCAGCACCAGGGAAAACATTGAGATGATGCTGAAAGGGGAAATCGGCGCCAATAACGGTAAGAAATCGGCGGCGGTCAAAGCCAAAGAGGCCGGTATCGATGAGGCCCATGATGTTTTTGATGAGTCTTCCCGGGATGAGGCCCGGCATGCCAAGGCGCTGGAAGGTTTGTTGAAGAGGTATTTTTGATATATTATCGTGTCTAACCCCCTGGGTACATTATATTATTTCCGCTATCAAGGATAGGGACGAGAAGTTTTTTGAACTGATAAAAGGCCTGCAGGAACTGGTTTATGCTGAAAGCAGCGGATCCGAAGACCAGGCTGATGGTTTCCCTGGCAGTGGACGCATGTGTCGGCGCAGACGAAGGAAGAAAGCTCCAAGAACCTCGGGATAAATTCCTGTGGTTCTATTTTTTTTAAGCCCGCGCTTATAAATACTAAAGTTTTTTGTAATAAATTACGAAAAAATTACAAGATATAATTTTTTTCGACAGGTTATGCTGTCTTTTATTTAGTCAGAACAAATAACCTGTCAAGGGGGTGAAAATAAAAACTGCGACAGTTGAAACCGAACCAATTCCAAAAGGGGGGAGTTAATTGTTTGGTCTGGAAAAACTTTTGAAAAAAGATTTAACCCGCCGTAAATTTCTTAAGTACAGCGGCAGCATCGCAGCCTTATTGGGGCTGTCAGACATGTATGTACCAAAGGTGGCCAATGCCTTGGAAAAACTCGTTTCAGGCAAGCAGCCGGTTATCTGGCTGCATGGTGCGGAGTGCACCGGCTGTACAGTGTCTTTTGCCAACAGCAATTATCCTGATGTATCGGAACTGGTTTTAAATACTTTATCCGTCCAGTACCATGAAACATTGATGGCGGCCAGCGGCTATACGGCTGAGGAAGCCTTAAAAGATGCCGTCAAAAAATTTAAAGGGAAATACATTATGGTAGTAGAAGGGGCCATCCCCACCAGGGAAAACGGCATCCACTGCCAGATTGGCGGCAAAACCTTTTTAAGCATGGTCAAAGAGGTATCTGAAGAAGCTGCATATAAAGTGGCCATGGGTACCTGCGCGGCCTTCGGCGGCATCCCCGCCGCCGGCGATAACCCTACCGGCAGCAAGGGTTTAAAGGACGTTATCGGAGGCACGGTGGTAAACATTCCCGGTTGTCCGCCTCATCCCGACTGGCTGGTAGGTACGGTGGTCAATATCCTGCTTTTCGGCAAAGTGCCTGAGCTTGATAAATACGGCCGGCCAAAAATGTTTTACGGTAAGCTCATCCATGAGAACTGCCCCCGCCGGGGAGGTTACGAGCAGGGCAGGTTTATCAAAAAGTTTGGCGAGGAACTTCCAGACATCGAAGGCTGCCTGGGCGCCAAGGGCTGCCGGGGCCCAATTGCTTCGGCAGACTGTCCGCACCGGCTGTGGAACAGCGGTGTGAATTTCTGTATTGCCGCAGGAGCTCCCTGCGCGGGCTGTGTGGAGCCGTCCTTCCCCAAGTTTCCTCTTTATGAACCTATTGATGAAGTGGCCAAATTCCTGAAGGCGGAAGAGGCCGAAAAGAAAACCTCCGAGGGCAATGTCGGCGTCACTGTGGCCAGCACCGTGGCAGGCGCAGCTGCCGCGGCCGGAGCTACATATTATCTCGGTGAAAAGGCTAAAGAGAAAGAAGGTGGCAAATAGTGGCGCAAACCATTGTAGTTGATCCCGTTACCAGAATTGAAGGCCACCTGCGAATAGAAGTCCAGGTGGACGGCGGTAAAGTGGTGGATGCCAAAGCCCAGGGGACTTTATGGCGGGGGATTGAAGTGCTCCTGCAGGGCAAAGACCCCCGGGACGCCGCCGTTATCACCCAGCGCATCTGCGGGGTCTGCCCGGCCGAGCATGCCCTGGCCTCCATCCAGAACCTGGACATGGCCTTTGGCGCCGAAGCCCCCGACAACGGCAGGATCATCCGCAACCTGGTGGCCGGGGCGAACTTCATCCAGTCCCATATCCTGCATTTCTATCACCTGGCCGCCCTTGATTACCTGGATATTATGGCGGTTGCCAATTACAAGGGTTCAGACCCTGACTTACTGGCGG
>JBMOPI010000056.1:0-11231 GCA_049324975.1 Bacillota bacterium | reverse complement strand
TGACCGGTGGTGGCATCTATAACGAACAGGATTTCATGGGGGTTGACACTGCTTTTGATGCCTTTGAGCTCTTCCATCAATTCTTCGTTAATATGCAGCCGGCCGGCGGTATCAATAATCACAATGTCATTGCCGTGGGTCCTGGCCTGTTCAACAGCGGCTTTGGCAATGTCAACAGGGTTGGTTTTATCCCCCAGGCTGAATACCGGAATGTTGAGCTGTTCACCCAAGACTTTGAGCTGCTTGATAGCTGCCGGCCGGTAAACGTCGCCGGCTACCAAGAGCGGCCTACGGCCCTGCTTGCGGAGCAGGTTGCCCAGTTTTCCGGCGGTGGTTGTTTTACCGGCGCCCTGCAGACCTACCAGCAATACCACTGTAGGTGGTTTGGGGGACAAGACAATCTTCGCCTGGGTGCCGCCCATCAATTCGGTCAGCTCGTCATTGACTATTTTGATTACCTGCTGGCCGGGGGTCAGGCTGCCCAGCACTTCCTGGCCAATGGCCCGTTCCCTGACTCTTTTAACAAAATCCTTAACCACTTTGAAATTGACATCGGCTTCCAGCAAGGCCATCCGCACTTCCCGCATGGCCTCATCGACATCGGGTTCAGAAAGTTTGCCTTTACCCTTAAGTTTTTTGAATGTGTTTTGTAGCCTTTCCGCCAACCCCTCAAAAATCATAGATAGACCTCCCGGTTATTTAATGGGCCTATTCAATTGTGTTCAATTCCAGAACCTCTTTAATGACTGCGGACAACTGATCCAGAGTGTCCGGATTATTAGTGGACTTATACTTTTTTAAAAGCTCTGATGCTTCGTTGAGTTTACTGCGCTCATTCAGAAATTTTGCTACCAGGCCGAGTTTTTGCTCGTAACTTTCCAGTACTTTTTCACCCCGGCGGATAATATCATGCACGGCCTGCCGGCTGACACCCAGTTCCTCGGCAATTTCACCGAGCGAGAGGTTCTGTTCATAATACAGACCGATTATTTCCTGTTGTTTTGCGGTCAGCAGCTGACCGTAAAAATCAAAGAGCAGCGCCAACCGGCCGATTTTATCCATATCCTCACCCCAAAAGGGTTGTCAAGGCTTTCGCCTTTACAGCGATTATTTTATATTAAATCACGCATCGTTGTCAAGCCGAAAGAAAAAAAGCCGCTATTTGCGGCTTTCTATGTACGTAATTTCACAATTTTGGCAACTAAGAGATATTTAGTTTTTTCCGCATATTATTTTTTCTTAACATTTCCAATTCATGGTCAATTTCTTCATCCAGATCCATGATTCGGACCAGGAGCTTTGCACTTTCAGGACCTTTTTTATTAATCCACTGGTCAACCAATTGATTTCTCTCTATACGCAAAGATGCCAATCTTCCGCCCGCCATCACCTTTTTCACCTCCTTTATATATCTGAAGAGAATGTGAATGTTTTCACATTCGCTATATATTCTTAACTTTCGACATATTTTACAAAATTCCTTCTTTCTTTTTATATTTTTTTATTAAAATTATTATCATACTAATTAAAAAGGCTTCGCTGGCGCGTAGCGACGAGTTAGCCTTTTTTATGCCGCAGGAGCGCCATACTTTCTTGGGGTATAATAAATGAGACTGGCGTAGTCAGTCTCATTAAATGAAATCTATTTATTGCCTGTAAGTTTTAATGCATGTTCCTGGACTTTTCGCAACACCTCAGTTTCATCCAGAGTTAGCACCTTCCTGTTTTCCATGACAACCCGGCCGTCGATAATCACGGTTATTACGTCTGCTGACTGGGCCGCATATACCGTATGGGCAATCAGGTCATGCTTGGGGTATAAATGGGGCTGCTCAAAATCTATTAAAATAACATCCGCCTTATAACCTGGCCTTATTATACCTATTTCCTTTTCCAAATCAAGGGCCCGGGCGCCGTTTGACGTTGCCATTTCCAGCGCGGTGTAAGCCGGGATGGCTGCCGGATCCATGGTGTTAACTTTATGCAGCAGGGCAGCTGAACGCATTTCCTCCATCAGGTCAAGATTATTGTTGCTGGCCGCGCCGTCTGTACCCAGCGCTACGGTAACACCGTCAGCCAGCATCTGCGGAACCGGTGCGATGCCGCTGGCCAGTTTCATATTGCTTTCCGGGTTATGGGCTACCCGTACGTCCTTGTCCTTCATGATTTTGATATCTTCCGGGCTGACGTGCACACAGTGGGCGCCCAGCACCGGAAAATCCAGCAGACCGATATCATTTACATAAGCAATAGGTGATTTGCCGTATTCCTTGCGTATTTCGCTTACTTCAGGCAGGGTTTCAGCAAGGTGGATGTGGATCCCAACATTGAATCTGCTGGCCAGGGCCATCACCTTTTCCAGATAGGCCGGCGGGCAGGTATGCGGCGCATGGGGGCCGAGCATGGTAGTTATGCGACCGTCGGCTCCGCCATGCCATTCCCGGATAAATGCCTCACTCTCTTCGAGGGCCAGCTCGGCGGTGGGCGCCACGCCGATCATGCCTCTGGATAGGGAAGCCCGCATCCCGCTTTGCCGGACGGCTTTGGCCACATCATCCATAAAGAAATACATGTCGGCAAAAGTGGTGGTGCCTGATTTTATCATTTCCAGCACACAGAGCATGGTGCCCCAGTAGACATCCTCACCTGTCAGGCGGTTCTCCAACGGCCAGATGCGCTCTGAAAGCCACTGCATCAGCGGCAGGTCGTCCGCGTAGCTCCTCAGTAGGGTCATAGCGGCGTGGGTATGGCAGTTAATAAAGCCCGGCAAAGCCACCATGCCTTTGGCATCGATGACTTTATCCGCAGACCATCCTGCACCGGCTGTGCCGGCCGGGCCGACCGCTTTTATTTTACCTGCTTCGATGGCAATTTCGCCGTTATCAATAATGTTTTCCGGTCCGGTCATGGGGATAACGGTGGCTCCCCGGATTAAAATCTTTTCCATCCTGCAACCTCCTTACCATTGTTGGCTACATGCCCTGCCGCCTTGCAGGGCACGGGCAAGATATAGTATTTTACATACATTTTCCAGGCTCGTTGTCCAGTGATATGCCTCTTCCAGCGACAAACCGACAGCAAAACTGCCGTGGCCGCGGACCATGACAATTTTATGTTCCTTTAACAGTCCCGGAAGTTTTGCCGCCACTTCCTGTGAACCCACTGTTTGTTCAGCAGCCAGTACAGGTATCTTTTGCAGCAAGTATTGGCCTTCGGAGTCAACAGGTATGATTTCATCTTCAAGCAGGGATATTGCGGTGGCATAAACCGGATGGGCATGAACAACCGCCTGTGCCCGGGTTTCCTGATATATAGCCCGGTGGACGCCAATTTCAGTAGACGCCAGAGCGGTGTTGCAATCATCCCTGTGCAGGCCGGTTTCAATTATATCCTGCTCCTCAAGGTGGCCAAGCATGGAACCCCTCCGGGTAATGACCACCCTGTCGCCTTTACGGATACTGAGATTACCGCTATGGGAATTGTTTATTCCGGCCAGAAAAAGGTCCCGGCCAACAAGTTGAAAATCCCCGAGCATCTAGTTACCTCCGTTAATATTCAAGTTACTCCCCGTGTTCCCAACCGTATAAGTAAGTTTCCTGTTCGGGAGTTAATTTGTCAATGCCGGTTCCCATTGAACCCAGTTTGATTTCAGCGACCCGGCTGTCTATTTCCTCAGCCACGGGATAAACCCGGTTATCCAGTTTGCCGGCATTGTCATTGATATACTTGGCAGACAGCGCCTGGATGGCAAAGGACATATCCATAATTTCCGCCGGGTGGCCGTCACCGGCGGCCAGGTTGACCAGGCGGCCTTCAGCCAGCAAATATATTCTGCGGCCATCCGCCAACTGAAACTCTTCGATATTTTGGCGGACCACCCGTTTGTTTTTAGCCAGTTCCGCCAGTTCGGGTTTATTTATTTCCACGTCAAAGTGACCCGCATTAGCCAGCAGCACGCCGTTCTTCATTTTCTCGTAATGCCGCCCGCGGATGACGTCTTTACAGCCGGTAACGGTTATGAATACATCGCCGAGGGCTGCCGCGTCATCCATAGTCATCACCTGGAACCCATCCATATGGGCTTCAATGGCTTTAATCGGGTCGATTTCAGTGATAATTACCCTGGCGCCCAATCCCTTTGCCTTTATGGCAATACCTTTGCCGCACCAGCCGTAACCCGCTACAACAACGTTTTTTCCGGATACAATGAGGTTGGTGGTGCGCATGATGCCTGTCCATACTGATTCCCCGGTGCCGTACCGGTTATCAAAAAGATGCTTGCAGTAAGCATCATTCACTGCCATCATGGGGAATTTCAATAAACCTTCCTTCTCCATCGCCCTCAGCCGCAGGATACCTGTAGTGGTCTCCTCGGCGCCGCCGATAATTCCGGGCAGCAGGTCCTGCCGTTCATGATGGAGGATATGCACCAGGTCACCGCCATCGTCAATAATGATCTGCGGCCTGGTTTCCAATACTTTAACCAGGTGGTCTTTATATTCCTCCGGGGTAGCGTTATACCAGGCAAATACCCTGATGCCTTCATCTGCCAGGGCGGCAGCCACATCATCCTGTGTTGACAGGGGGTTGCTGCCGGTGACAATAACTTCGGCGCCGCCGGCTTTGAGCACTTTGGCCAGATAGGCTGTCTTGGCCTCCAGGTGTACGCTCACTGCGACCCTTTTACCTTTGAAGGGCTGTTTGGCTTCAAATTCTTTTCTAATCTCGTTAAGTACAGGCATATGCTCCTGAACCCAGTTGATTTTCAGCTTGCCCCCCGGGGCCAGTTTGATATCGCGGACTATGTAATCCATTCAAAACCCTCCAAAGATTTTTTTTAGATTATCTTCATACGGCGGGTAAATTACACCCCGGTCGGTAATTATGCCTTTAATCAGATGATGTGGAGTCACATCAAAAGCAGGGTTGAATACCTTCACTCCTTCAGGGGCCACCCCCCGGCCAAATACTTCCACCACTTCCCGGTGGTCCCTTTCTTCAATCGGTATGTCATCACCGGTGTTTAAAGTGAGGTCAATGGTGGAAGCAGGCGCGGCAACATAAAAGGGCACATTGTTTTCTTTAGCCAGTACCGCTACCGTATAAGTGCCTATTTTGTTGGCCACGTCACCATTTGCCGTAATGCGGTCGGCCCCAACCACAACCAGGTCAATTTTCCCCTGCCGCATCAGATAACCGGCCATATTGTCCGTGATGAGCGTCACCGGGATATTGTCCTGCATCAACTCCCAGGCGGTGAGCCGGGCGCCCTGCAGGAGCGGCCTGGTTTCGTCGGCATAAACGTGTATGTTTTTGCCTGCCTCATGAGCTGCCCTGATTACGCCGAGGGCCGTCCCGTACCCGGCAGTGGCCAGCGCCCCGGCGTTGCAGTGGGTCAGGATATTGGCGCCCTGTGGCACCAGTTCGTTCCCGTAACGGCCGATGCTTCTGTTCATTTCAACATCTTCGTTAAATATCTTATCGGCTTCTTCGGCCAGCAGCCTGATAATATCAGGAATGTCACGGTCTATATTAGTTTCAGCCACTGCCCGGATACGGTTGATGGCCCAAAAAAGGTTAACTGCCGTAGGCCTGGTAGCAGCCAGGGCTTGGGCAGTTTTTTCAATGCCTTTAAGGAAACCCTCCCTGTCACATGCATTAAGGGCCAGCGCCCCCAGTACCATGCCATATGCAGCCGCCGCCCCAATGGCCGGCGCACCGCGCACCTGCATATTTTTAATGGCATTGGCCACATCCTCATAAGAACGGCAGCAAACATACTCAACAGTTTGCGGAAGCCTGGTCTGGTCCAGTAGTTCAAGGGCATTACCCGCCCATCTCATGGTATCCAAACTTAGTCCCCTTTCTTTTGACCCAGGCTGCCCAGTTCACCAAGGGCAGTTCTACAGGCACACTTGCGTTCCTCCGGCATGATGAGGACAGCCTGCATGATCAGCTTCTTTAGGTTTTCATTGGTGTTGTTCATAGCTTCCAGCACTTCGGCGTGAGTCAGCGGGGTGGGTGAAATGCCGGCAGCAAAATTAGTGACAGTTGCAATGGTAGCGTAGCACATTTCGGCCTCCCGCGCCAGCACCACCTCCGGTACGCTGGTCATACCAACCAGGTCACCACCCATGTGGCTGTACATCTTGATTTCGGCCGGGGTTTCAAAACGGGGGCCTTCTGTACAGATATAAGTCCCCTTATGATATATATTGATGTTCAGAACCTGCCCGGCTTTGGCCAGTACTGACCGCACTTCATTGCAATATGGATCAGTCATGTCAATATGCACCACGCCCTGTTCCCCGTCGTCATAGAAGGTCTGCGGGCGGCTTTTGGTAAAGTCAATAAACTGGTCAATCAGCACAAAATCGCCGGGCCGCATCTCCAGGTTAAGGGAGCCTGTGGCCGCAGTGGCAATTACTTTTTCTACTCCGAGTTCTTTTAAAGCCAATATATTGGCCCGGTAATTCACCTTATGCGGGGGAGCGGCATGGGTTTCCCCGTGCCGGGCCAGGAATGCAACTTCCTTGTTCTCATATGTACCAATTTTAACCGTAACTGAGCCATACCTGGTATTTACGGTTTCTTCTCGGACCCCGTTAAGCATCTTAGGGTCGTAAACCCCGGTCCCGCCGATGATGGCCAGTCTGGGCATGTGATGCACCTCCGTAGTTCTGCTTTGCCTGAAAAGTTAATCAAATAAAGCGGCGGCAAAATCGCGGGCACGAAATTCCCTTAAGTCGTCCACTTTTTCACCGATACCGATCATTTTGACCGGAATATCCAACTCAGCCTTAATACCTATAATTACGCCGCCTTTGGCCGTGCCGTCCAGCTTGGTTAAAACAATGCCGGTCACACCGACGGCTTCGCCAAAAATCTTGGCTTGGCTGATGGCATTCTGGCCGGTGGTGGCATCCAAAATAAGCAGTACTTCATGCGGGGCGTCCGGGATTTCCCGGGAAATTACCCGGTAAACCTTTTTCAGTTCTTCCATCAGGTTGGATTTGGTATGCAGCCGGCCGGCTGTATCAATGACCAGGATATCAATTTGCCTGGCCCGGGCTGCCTGGATAGCGTCAAAAACCACTGCAGCCGGGTCCGCCCCCTCACGGTGCTTAATCACGTCAACCCCGATGCGGTTGCCCCATATTTCCAACTGGTCTATGGCCGCCGCCCGGAAGGTATCTCCGGCAGCCAGCAGCACTTTTTTACCCTGCTCTTTAAAACGGCTGGCCAGTTTGCCAATAGTCGTGGTCTTGCCTACGCCGTTAACACCGACCACCATTATAATAACCGGGGTGGTTCCTTCTACATTTAAAGGCACATCTTCGGCGCCAAGGATTTCGGATATCTGTTCCTGCAGGATCGGCTTAAGGTCTGCTGCCTCATCAACTTTACGTTCCCGGGCCCGGCGCCTCAGTTCTTCAACCAGCTCTACAGCAGTGCTGACACCAACATCAGCCTGAATGATGATTTCTTCCAACTCCTCAAATAATTCTTCATCAATTTTTTTTCTTCCGGTGACCAGGGTTTCTATTTTTTCCACAAAACCCTGACGCGTTTTGGCCAGTCCGGCTTTAAGCTTATCCAAAAAACCCACGGTAAACCTCCTGTAACTAAAATTGAAAGGTTAAGGGCAATCCTTAACCTACAACATTTTACCATACATATTGTTTTATCTCAATTGGTTTGCACAAATTCGTAAATTCCTGGGCAATGCCAAATTTCCGGTTCCGGATTTCAGTTTCCTCTTCGGGTGTTTTGGCCTCAAAAAACATTTTCCCCAGTCTTTCGTCTTCCTCGGCCAGGGTAAATATTTTATCCACCGTTTCTATCACAGTGGCGCCCCGCACCCGACCGTCATTATCATGGCCGATGGCAATAATCGGTCTCCCCCATGTCCCCGGCCCGGCATTGGCGTCCCCGATATGCATAACCCCGGTTCCGCCCGGGTGAGTGTGCACAATCACGGCGTCCTGCGGCACCTCCCGGGCATATATATGCCGCAACGATTTTCCTTTGATGTCAACACAGCTGGAAGCCAGCATCCTGGAAGGCACATAACCGATACCGCCGACCACTGTTTCACCCCGTGCCATCACATGACCGTTTTCGTCAATTTTGGCCATCATAGCCACTTCCCGGCCCTGGCCGGCTTCCATTGATTTATCAACCAACTGCTTAACCAGTTCCTCAGAGATGGAATTAATCCTCAATCTGGGCAGTTTCCACACCGGTTTTGTGAAATCTTCCCTAGTTAAACGGGGTTGTTCCGGTACTTCCTCAACTTTTATCACTGAGGAGAGATCAAGAAACTTAAGGCTCATCTCTGTCGAGCGGCGCATAATCTCTTTTTCTTCTTCCATTGTTTGAGCGGCCAGAATGCGTAAGTCAATCAGCTCCGTCTGAGTGGCCAGGTCAAAGTGTTCCGGCTGCGGGTAGATTAGCCCCACCCCTGCCAGACGCCCGTTTTTAATCCCGATGGCTACCAACGGAACATTAAAAAAATCAACCCCGTTGATATCGGTAATCAGGCCGGTATGGCTGGGCCTTGTGGTTATCAGCACTGCGCGGTCGGGCAGTTGTTCCAGCCCTTCCAGCAAACATTTGCCGGTCATTGCCGTGATGTTGTTCAACTGCTGTCTTAAAGGCATACCATTTAATCCGCCGTCGGAAATTTCAGTTATCCGGTCAATAATCCCGTCCCTGTTGACCAGGCCGAAACAGCCTGCATTCCGCCCCTGGCTAAGTTCATTAGTACGCCGGACCAACTCGTTGACAATGTATTTGGCTATTCCCCTTATTTCCACTTTAACCTCCTGATTTTAGCAAATTCACCTTAGTCAAAGGTTATTTTGTCCTTCCGGGGAATAAGCTATACCACTAACTGACTTTATCCACGGTATCTGCCAGGCGCATGGAAACAAGCTTGGTCACGCCCGATTCATCCATAGTAACGCCATAGAGGACATCAGCCACTTCCATAGTTCCTTTGCGGTGAGTGACCACAATAAACTGGGTCTCTCTGGCAAACTCTCTTAAAAAGCCGGCAAACCTGTCCACATTGGCTTCATCCAAAGCAGCTTCAATCTCGTCAAGCACACAGAAGGGGCTGGGTTTCGCCTTTAAAATTGCAAACAGCAGGGCAATCGCTGTCAAAGCCCGTTCACCGCCGGAAAGCAGGGACAGGTGCTGGGGTTTTTTGCCCGGAGGCTGGGCCACAATCTCTATCCCGGTTTCTAACAGGTCATCGCTGTTAGTAAGCTGCAGTTCTGCATTCCCGCCGCCAAACAAGTCGTTAAAGGTTTCACTGAAATTAGCATTGATGTTCTCATAAGCTTCTTTAAAACGGCGGGTCATAAGCCCGTCCATCTCTTCAATAACCTTGTAAAGGGAAATCCTGGCTTCTTCCAGGTCATTATGCTGAGCAGACAAAAACTCGAACCGTTCCTTTACCCGGTTATACTCTTCTATAGCACCAAGGTTGACAATGCCCAATCCGGCAATCAGGCTTTTCAGTTCCTTAATTCTGGTCGTAACTTCCCGGCGATTATTTATTTCCGTTTTCTTTAACAAAGCCTCTTCAAAGGTCAGGCCGTGTTCTTCCATTAAACGCTGTCTGGCGTTATCAACTTCCATTTCCAACCTGGCCCGGCGGATGTCAATGCTATGAATTTGTTCCTGCAGCCTGCCTAACTGTTTTTGCATTTGTTTGCAGCTGCTGTCGCACTCATCTAAGGCTGCGGCATCACTGTTCCGCTCTGCCTTAAGTAGATTGAGTCGTTCTCCGGCCGCCCCTTTTTCTTCCAGTTGTTTAACTGACTGTTCTTTTAACGCGGAAATCTCTTCATCAATTTTTGATTTGGTAACATCGACCCTGGCCAGTTCTTCCTTTTTGTTAACGGCTTGTTGTTTTAATTCTTGAACTGCGTTGTTGGCCCGGGCCAGCAGCTGTTCAAAACCGGCGGCTTCCTGTTCCAAAGAAGCCAACCGGACCCGGGAGGCAGTAATCAGGGCATTTATTTGTTCCTTTTTTTCCTGGTGCCCCTTTAATTCATCCTGCAGTCTGCCGATATTTTCCTGCAGGTCCTCGTTTTTCTTTACCAGTTGGGCCAGTTGGACCTTAAGCTCTTCCCTTTTTTTTCCGATGCGGGACAGCTCATTATTTTCCTGGTCAATCTCCATGTTGATGGAAAAGGTTAAACGGTTGATCCGTTCCTGATCGGATTGCCGCTGTTCCAGGTCTTTTGCGGCGCCGGTCATTTTTAAAAATTTCTCCTGGGTTTGTGCACGGTTTTTGTTGATGGTGTCTATAATTCCGGCCAGTTCACCCTGTAAACCGGTCTCGGCGGCATGAAGTTTAGCCAGTTCCTTTTGCAGCTGCCTGATATCTTTTTTCAGACTTTCGATTTCCCCGGTCCGGCCCAAAAGTCCGGTATTGCCCCTGGCAAAACTACCCCCGGTGAAACTCCCGCCGGCATTGATAATCTCTCCTTCCAGAGTAACAAACTTATAACGGTAACCCGTTGCTTTGGCCGCCTGCCTGGCCTGTTCAAGATTTTTAAAAACAGCGATACGGCCTAATAAAAACTGGAGGATATTATTATAACGGCCATCTATTTTGACAAGGTCAGCCGCGGTGCCCAGGCAATTTTTTGCCTGGGCTACCTGCTCCAGGGATTTATCCGGGCCGTTTCCCTTAATAGTGTTTAACGGTAAAAAAGTAGCCCGTCCGGCTTTGCCGGTTTTTAAAAATTCAATCGCCTCCTGGGCATCCCGGTCAGTTTCCGTGACAATAAACTGAACAGCGCCGCCAAGTGCGACTTCGACTGCCAGCGCATACTCCTCCGGCACCTGCAGCAGTTCGGCCACAACCCCGCAAACACCTCTGAGTTTACCGGTTTTTCCGGCTTTCAGCACCTCCCGGACGCCTTTATGAAACCCTTCATATGCCTGCTGCATTTCTTCCAGCACCCTCAGGCGGGATTCTTTTTCACCAATCTGCTTTTGCCGCCCGGACATTTCATCCCGGAGGGCAGTAAGACTGTTTTCCGCGGCTGACTGCTGTTTTACAAGCTGGATCAAATCCGCTTCAGCTTCCCTGATACCGTCTGTAAGGGCCTGATATTCTTTCCCGGCCGCTTCCAGCGCCCGGTCATTTTCTGCTGCCTGTGCTTCAGCGCCGGCACGGTCACCGGCAAGCCGGAGAATCCTTTTTTCGT
>JBMOPI010000055.1:5670-11389 GCA_049324975.1 Bacillota bacterium | reverse complement strand
AGAAATATATGAGGAAAGCAAGCGTTTCTATTCTAACAAGAAACTGGCCGCGCATGTCCTGGGTTATGTGGGTACCGACAATACCGGCCTGGACGGCATTGAAAAGTCCCTGGAAAAAGAACTGGCCGGCACGCCGGGGCGGATAGTCAGTGAAAAAGACGCCGCCGGCCGGCTGATACCCCAGGCCATGCACAAGTATATTGCGCCGGTGCCGGGGAATTCGCTGGTGCTGACCCTTGACGCTACTATTCAGCACTTTGTTGAGCGGGAGCTTGACAAAGTAGTGGAAAAATACCAGCCCAAAAGCGCTTCCATTATTGTGATGGAACCTAAGACCGGCGGGATCCTGGCCATGGCTAACCGGCCGGATTTTGACCCCAATAATTATAATGATTATCCTCAGGAAACCTGGCGCAACAATGCCATCTGGATGAACTATGAACCTGGTTCAACCTTTAAAATTGTCACTGCTGCCGCGGCGCTGGATGAAGCCGTGGTCAAGCCGGAAAGCAGGTTTTACGACCCGGGGTTTATCATGGTGGCCGACCGGCGCATCAAATGCTGGCGGTACCCCCGGGCCCACGGCGCCCAGTCTTTTGAAGAAGTGGTCCAGAATTCCTGCAACCCTGGTTTTGTGAAGATTGGCCTTGACCTGGGGAAAGAAAGGTTTTACAAGTACATCAAAGCCTTCGGGTTCGGTGAAAAGTCGGGGATTTCACTGGCGGGTGAGTCAAAGGGCATTGTTATTCCGGAAAAAGACGTAAAACCTGTAAGCATCGCCACCATATCCATCGGCCAGTCCATATCTGTAACGCCTATTCAGCTGGTCAGCGCTTTGGCTGCCATTGCCAATGACGGTGTGCTGATGAAACCCCAGCTTGTTAAGGAAATCCGTACTGCCCGGGGTCAATTGGTCAAGGAAATAGAACCGGAAGTCCGGCAGGAGGTTGTTTCCAAAGATACAGCCAAACAGCTGGCCGGAATTTTGGAGAAGGTTGTAAGCGAAGGCACCGGCAGAAATGCATTCATGGAAGAGTACAGGGTGGCGGGCAAGACCGGTACCGCTCAGAAAGCTGGGCCAGGCGGATACATGCAGGGCAAGTACGTTGCTTCTTTTGCCGGTTTTGCGCCGGCCAACGACCCGCGGATCGCTGTGCTGGTAGTTATTGATGAACCCCAGGGCGGTATATATTACGGCGGACAGATTGCTGCTCCCGTCTTTCGCGACGTGGTCCGGGATATCCTGCGTTATCTTAATATACCGCCGCAGGTTAACCCGGAAGATATTAAGGAAGACGCCCAAAAGCGTGAAGTAATGGTCCCGGACGTGGTCAACACTTCCCTTGATGAAGCCCATCAGATCCTCCGGCAAGCCGGGCTTAAGTCCCGGGTCGAGGGCTCCGGCAACTGGGTGCTGAACCAACAGCCCAAGGCCGGCGGCCGGGTGAATGTCAACACCCAGGTGATCCTTTATGTCGGGCGGGATACCAGAGAAATTCCCGCCGGGCAGGAGGTTACGATGCCTGATGTCACCGGTCTGACCATGCGTGAGGCCGGTAAGCTGCTGGGGCGGCTTGGTTTAAGAATGGATCCGCAGGGGTCCGGGGTGGCGGTGAACCAAAAGGTCGCGCCAGGCGCCAAAATTAAAGCCGGCACGGCGGTAACGGTTACTTTTGAACCGCCTGCGCCGGACGCAGAACCTTAGATTTTAACAGTATTGCCAATGTTCAATGGCTTGAAAACGCTGTTTCGTATTCACAGGTCCAGGCATCTCTAGGTCGCTTCGCTTCTAAGAGCTGCCTGGACCTGCATTTCGGCCTTCGGCCTCAACCCTCAAGTCGGGTTTTATACTATTCAGAATTTATATTAGCAATGTTTCCCGTCGACGACTCGACATCCGTGTCGACCGCATTGATTTTGTTGAACGCCAATCCAACCGCAAGTACGATGCTTCATAATGAACAGCTTATTTCAAGCCATTGAATATGTCATACGTTTGAAACGTCTTTTAACTAAGCATAAACTTACAACGGGTGGTCAATAATAGTGTTAGGAAATACTTGGCATATTTGCCATCAATCATCGGAGAGGGGGCGGCGGGGTGAAACAACTGGCTGAACTGCTGAAGAACATGCCGGCGCAGGTTGTCAAAGGTGATATAAAAGGGCTTAAAGTGGCCGGGATTGCTTATGATTCCCGGAAGGTTAAACCGGGGGCTGTCTTTGTGTGCATTGAGGGGTTTAAGACCGACGGCCACAACTATATTGACAGTGCTGTCAGAAACGGGGCGGCAGCCATCGTAGTACAGAGAGAGGTGGCTGTGCCGGAGGGGGTACCCCTCATCCTGGCTCCGGATACCAGGATGGCCCTGGCTTTGCTGGGAGCTGCATTTTATGATTATCCCAGCCGGGCCCTGACCATGATTGGCGTTACCGGCACTAACGGCAAGACCACCACCACCCATTTGATTGAGGAAATATTGAAGGAAAACGGGAAAAAGGTTGGCCTTATCGGCACTATCAAAAATAAAATAGGTGATGAGGAACTGCCGGTAACCAATACCACGCCGGAGTCCCTGGACCTGCAGCAGCTGCTGGCCCAAATGCGGGATGCCGGGGTAAGCCATGTGGTGATGGAAGTATCCTCCCACGCCCTGGAACTCGGGCGGGTAGCTGGCGTGGAGTATGACCTGGGGATTTTCACCAACATTACCCAGGATCATCTTGATTTTCATGAAAATATGGAAAATTACCTGGCGGCCAAGACTAAGCTCTTTTCAGGCCTCGGAAAAAATGCTGGCAAAAAGCATTCTAAATATGGCATAATAAATGTTGATGACCCACAGGCTGACAAGATAATTGCCCAAACGACAGCAAAAGTGCTTACATATGGTATTAATAATAAAGCTGACCTCAGGGCGCAAAACATCAACCTGCGGGCGGAAGGGGTTTCCTTTGATGTGGTGACGCCGGGAGGGGAGCTGCATCTGGCGCTGCAGATTACGGGACTGTTCAATGTTGCCAATGCACTGGCTGCCGTTGCGGCGGCGGTGGCTCTGGGGCTGCCGTTGGATTCGGTAAAAACAGCCCTGGAGCAGGTGCGGGGAGTAGCCGGGCGGCTGGAGAAGGTGGACGCCGGGCAGGATTTTGCCGTGCTGGTGGATTATGCCCATACCCCCGACAGTCTGGAGAACATCATAAAAGCAGCCCGAGGGTTTACCCGGGGGCGGATAATCACGGTTTTTGGCTGCGGCGGGGACCGGGATCGGACCAAGCGGCCCATCATGGGCGCTGTTTCCGCCCGGCTAAGCGATTATTCGGTGCTTACTTCCGACAACCCGCGTAGTGAGGAACCGCTGGCTATCCTGGCTGATATCGAAGCCGGGGTCAAACCCCTGATTGGCGATGACCAATATGCTGTTATCCCGGACCGGCGGGAGGCTATCAGTTTTGCCCTGAAAATGGCGGAGCCGCAGGATACGGTGCTCATTGCCGGTAAGGGTCACGAAACATACCAGATTGTAGGTGACCGGGTGCTGCCCTTCGATGACCGGGCAACGGCCCTGGAATTATTAAGAGGTATACGGTAATGAAGAACTTAAGCTTAGAAGAGATAGCCGGGGCTGTCGGCGCCCGGGTTACGGGGGACGCTGCCGGTGTATACTGCCGGCGGGTATCTACCGATACCAGGACCATCGCTCCCGGGGACCTGTTCTTTGCCCTGGCGGGGGAGCGGTTTGACGCCCATGATTTTATCAGTCTGGCCGTGGAGAAGGGCGCAGCCGCGGTGGTGGTAAGCAGGCTGCCGGCTGGCGGAACAGTGGTGCCGGCACTGCAGGTGGATGACACCCTCATCGCGCTGCAGCGGTTGGCCGCATATAACCGGCGGCAGTTTATCCTGCCGGTGGTAGCGGTGACGGGCAGTAACGGCAAGACCACCACCAAGGACCTGATTGCATCAGTGCTCGGCGGAAGGTACAAGACTTTAAAAACGACAGGCAACCTTAACAACCATATCGGACTGCCGCTGACCCTGCTGGAGTTGGACGAGACCTATGGGGCGGCAGTGCTGGAGATGGGGATGCGGGGCCTGGGCGAAATCGACCTGCTGGCAAGGATTGCCCAACCCACGATTGCCGTAATTACAAATATAGGCGAAACACACCTGGAGCGTCTTGGGTCAATAGAAAATATCGCCGGGGCCAAATCAGAGGTACTGTATCATCTTGAGCCGCAGGGCGCCGCTGTTTTGAACGGTGATGACCCGTGGGTCCGGAAAATAGCCGCAAAGTTTAAAGGCCGGGTGTTGTTTTACGGCACAGGTGCGGAAAACGACATCAGGGCCGTGGATATAAAAACCGCAGACGGGCAAAGCACCGCCTTTACCGTACACTATCAGGACAGGCAGGCTGCAGTGAAACTGCCGGTGCCGGGGCGGCACAATGTACTGAACGCCCTGGCGGCGGCCGGGGTAGGCCTGGTTACCGGAATTTCCATGGAACAGATAGCAGCCGGACTGGCCGGGGCGGAACTTACCGCCATGCGGCTGGAAATACTGGAAACCGGTACTTATAAAATCATCAATGACGCTTATAACGCTAACCCGGCTTCGGCCAAAGCCGCTCTTGAAGTGCTGGCCGACCAGGCCGGTGAAAGCCGTAGGGTGGCGGTGCTGGGGAGCATGTTTGAATTGGGGGAGCGGGCTGAACCCGGCCACCGGGAAGTAGGGGCCGCAGCCGTCCAACACGGCGTTGAATTACTGGTAACGGTAGGCGACCTGGCGGAATATATTGCCAGTGGGGCAGTTGCCAAAGGGATGGCTCCGGACAGGGTTTTTAGATGTCAGGATAACGCCGGGGCTATGGAAGTGCTGCGCTCCCGCCTTAAGGACGGTGACGTGATACTGGTTAAAGGTTCCCGGGGCATGAAAATGGAGGAGATTGTCCGGGGATTAACTGCAGGCTGAGAGTAATCAAGGTGACTGTAGTGTTTAGGGGGAGAAACTGTTGCAGCAAGTAATTTACGCTTTTGGGCTGGCTCTGGCGGTGAGCCTTTTTTGCGGCCCGCTGCTGATTCCGGCTTTACATAAGTTAAAATTTGGCCAGTATATAAGGGACGACGGCCCGCAGAGCCACATGAAGAAGGCGGGGACGCCCACCATGGGCGGTCTGCTTTTTCTGGCGGGTATTACTGTGGCCACTCTGGCTTTTGGGGAGAAATCCCCCCAAGTCATGGTGGTGCTGTCAACTACCCTTGGTTTCGGTTTAATTGGATTTGCCGATGATTTTATCAAAATAGTTTTAAAAAGGCCTCTGGGCCTGCGCGCCCGGGAAAAACTGGCCGCCCAGCTGCTGCTGGCAGGCCTTCTGACGGTAACGGCAGTATTCTGGCTTGACCGCGGCACCGGCCTGGTAGTACCTTTTACCGGTCAGGTTTTTGATTTGGGAGTAGCATTTTACGTGGTTTTTACAACTCTTATAGTTGTAGGGGGTACAGTAAATGCCGTCAATATAACCGACGGTTTGGATGGGCTGGCGGCGGGAGTCACTGTTTTTGCCGGCCTGGCCTACATGCTCATTAGCCTGATGATGGGTCCCCCGGTGGACGGGGTTGCTGTGTTTGGCGCAGCGCTGGTAGGGGGTTGTACCGGTTTTTTACGTTATAACATTCACCCGGCCAGGGTATTTATGGGCGATACGGGATCGCTGGCCCTTGGCGGG
>JBMOPI010000055.1:0-5660 GCA_049324975.1 Bacillota bacterium | reverse complement strand
TGTGGTTACCCGAACCGAGCTTTTTATACCGGTGATTGGCGGTATTTATCTGGTGGAGATATTATCCGTAATTATTCAAGTTATCTCTTTCCGCCTGACCGGTAAAAGGGTATTCCGGATGAGCCCGCTGCATCACCATTTTGAGCTTAGCGGGTGGCGGGAGACGAAGGTTGTCCGGGTTTTTTGGCTTGTATCCCTGGGCCTGGCCGTAATCGGCGTGCTGGGGATGAGAAATATCGGCTAGAAAGCAGGCGTGACAGTAATGGAGATTAACAATAAAAAAGTATTGGTTATCGGTATCGCGCGCAGTGGGGTGGCAGTAGCCAGGTTTTTGGTGGAAAAGGGCGCCGTGGTCACGCTGACCGACAACAAGACATCGGAACAATTACGAGAAGCCCTGCGGGAACTGCCGGCTGGAAAGGTTGAAGTTATGGCCGGCGTGTACCCGAAGGTCACCGCTGGGGATTTTGACCTGCTGGTGGTCAGTCCGGGTGTCCCGCTTACCGTCGCTCCGGTGCGGCAGGCTTTTGCGGCCGGAGTACCGGTGCTCAGTGAACTGGAGCTGGCCTACCGGTTTGCGGTAACCCCCGTAGTGGCTATTACCGGCACTAATGGTAAAACCACCACCACCACCCTGACCGGCGAAATCTTTAAAGCTGCCGGGCGCAGGACCTGCGTGGGGGGCAACATCGGCCTGCCCCTGGTCCTCGAAGTGGAAAAGTACGGGCCTGAGGATGTAATTGTGGCTGAGGTGAGTAGTTTTCAGTTGGAATGCATCCATGATTTTAAGCCCCGGGTGGCGGCAATCCTGAACTTTACACCCGACCACCTGGACCGGCACGGCACCATGGAAAACTACATGGCCGCCAAGGCCAGGATCTTTGAGAATCAGGACCAAAGGGACTATACTATATTGAATTATGACGACCCGGAAGTGCGAAAACTGGCAGGGCAGACTGCGGGGCAGGTTATATTTTTCAGCCGCCAGCATAAGTTAGATACAGGAGTTTTTGTCCAGAACGGTCATATTACGGCCGTGACCGGCGAAAACCGCGAAATCATCTGCCCTGTTCAGGAGATTGGTATCCGGGGCGCCCACAACCTTGAAAACGCACTGGCGGCAACCGCGGTCACCTACGTCACGGGGGTAGGCGGCGACACCATCGGCCAGGTGCTGCGCACCTTCCCGGGGGTGGCCCACCGCATGGAGTATGTGGCTGAGATCAACGGGGTGAAGTATGTCAACGATTCCAAGGGCACCAACCCCGATGCCGCCATTAAAGCCCTTGACGCCTACGACGAGCCCATCGTATTGATTGCCGGCGGGCGCAACAAGGGCAGCGACTTTGGCGAATTTGCCGCCAGGGTGCAAAAGAAAGCCCGGGCGCTGGTGGTGGTGGGCGAGTGTGCCGAAGAACTGGCGGCTGCCGTTAGGGAGACCGGTTTTGACCGGATCAGGCGGGCCGCTGACTTCGAGGATGCCGTACACCTGGCAGCAAGGGAAGCCCGGCTGGGGGATATCGTCCTCCTGTCGCCGGCCTGTGCCAGCTGGGATATGTTTAAGAATTTCGAGGAACGGGGGGACCTCTTCAAAGCGGTAGTCGGCAGTCTGGAAAAATCCGGACACTCCTAAGGAGGATCCTGTCTTGTACCCACGCAAAAAGTCACCTGATTTTTTGCTCTTTATGGCTACGGTGATGCTTTTGAGCATCGGTATTATCATGGTTTACAGCGCCAGCCAGGTAACGGCAGCCGAAAGGCTGGACGATACCTTCTATTACCTGAAAAAACAGATGCTTTGGGCCATCATCGGTGTCCTGGCCATGCTTTCCGTAATGAATATAGATTACTGGCGCTATAAAAAACTGGCGGCGCCCTCCCTGATTGTTGCTTTTGTGCTGCTGGTAGCGGTAGTTTTGCCGGGGGTGGGCAAAAGTGTAAAGGGCGCCCAGCGCTGGCTGGGAGTTGGTATGTTTACCTTTCAGCCATCAGAAATCATTAAGTTGGCTCTGGTGCTTTTTATGGCCTGGGGCCTGTCCCGGGCCCGGGACAGCATTAAGATTTTTAGCCGGGGACTGCTGCCATATCTGGTTATCCT
Source organism: Bacillota bacterium (assembly GCA_049324975.1). GTDB lineage: Bacteria > Bacillota > Thermincolia > Thermincolales > CAZWUW01 > JBMOPI01. The sequence continues at coordinate 3,562 of JBMOPI010000055.1, read as the reverse complement.
GGCTTTGGCCTGCGGGCTTATCCTTTTACAGCCTGACCTGGGCACGGCGGTAGCGGCAGCCGGTACGGTGTATGTAATGTTTTTCGCCGCCGGCGCGAGAGGAAAACATTTATCTTACCTGGCCTTATCCGGTTTGGGCGCCGTTGGCCTGGCCATTGCCCTGGAGCCATACCGTTTAAAACGCTTCCTGGCGTTTCTCAATCCGTGGGCAGACCCCCTGGGCAGCGGTTTTCACATCATTCAGGCGCTTTATGCCCTTGGTTCCGGCGGATTGTTCGGTGCGGGCCTTGGCAAAAGTCACCAAAAATATTTTTACCTGCCGGAACAGCACACCGATTTTATCTTTGCCGTGCTGGGGGAGGAATTGGGTTTTATCGGTGGCGCACTGGTAATCCTGTTGTTCATCCTGTTCATCTGGCGGGGCTTCAAGATTGCCCTGTGTTCCCAGGACCCTTTTGCCAGCCTGCTGGCTGTCGGCATCACATCTATGATCGGGCTGCAGGCCGTTATCAATATCGGGGTGGTCACCAGTTCGCTGCCTATCACCGGCATTCCCCTGCCGCTGCTCAGCTTCGGCGGCTCATCCCTGGTCTTCACCCTGATCGGGATAGGCATACTGCTGAACATATCGCGATACATCACGTCGCGGTAGCTTTTTAACGTCTCGTTTATAGAAACTTAACGTGGGGGTGGGTATTAAATCTGAATGACTTTGCGGAGGGAGCTAGTCCTGCTTCACGGAGCGAGTAAAAAATGAGTCTGGCCGGTTCCCGAATTCTTTCTGATAATACGGAACAGACCATTTTTTGCGAGCGTAGTGATAGCAGGACTGCGAACCGGAGCACCGTCATGAAGATTTAATACCCACCCCCAAGCGAGAAGGTGAACTTCAATGCGCGTACTTATCACCGGCGGCGGTACCGGCGGCCACATCTACCCGGCGCTGGCCATCGCGAGAGGAATAAAGGAAAAATACACGGGCGCGGAGATATTATATGTCGGCACCGCCGGAGGCATGGAAGCCGATATTGTGCCAAAAGAAGGGCTGGCTTTCGAAACTGTGACCGTGGAGGGGCTGCCCCGGAAAATTACCCCCCGTAGTCTGGTTACCCTCGGAAAACTCCTGAAAGGCATTGCACAGGCTTTTGCCATCATTAAAAAGTTTTCCCCGGACATAGCCATCGGCACCGGCGGTTATGTTTGCGGCCCGGTGATGCTGGCAGCCGCGTTCCGTAAAGTACCCACCTTTATTCACGAACAAAATGCCTATCCCGGTATTACCAACAAAATGCTGGCCCGGCTGGTGACCAGAGTCATGGTTACGTTCCCCGATTCGATTAAATATTTTCCGCAAAAAGCCAACATTACTGTGACCGGCTTGCCTGTCCGTCCTGCGGTTTTATCTGCCGGGCGGGAGGCTGGGCTTGAAAACCTTGGTCTGGCCGGGGACAAGCTGACTCTACTTGTTTTTGGCGGCAGCCGGGGCGCCAGGAGCATTAACCGGGCGATGGCGGCAGCTGCCGGGAACCTGGCCGGCCGTCATGATCTGCAGATTTTGCATGTCACCGGTACCTTGGGTTATGAAGAAACCATTGAAGAGCTTAAGGCCGCCGGAATATCCCTGGATAAAAGTGGGAACATTACTGTCAGACCTTACCTGTATAATATGGAAGATGCCCTGGCGGCAGCCGACCTGGTTGTCTGCAGGGCCGGTGCGGCCACCCTGGCGGAGATTACCGCCCTTGGCCTGCCGGCAATCCTTATCCCATATCCCTTTGCGGCTGAAAACCACCAGGAGTATAATGCCCGGGCACTGGCTGACCGGGGAGCGGCATTGCTGATTAAGGACAGGGAACTGACCGGGCCGCAGCTGCTGCAAGAGATTATAAGGCTATTGGAAGACAAAGCCGCCCTGGCTAAAATGGCCGCTGCGGCTAAATCCCTCGGCCGGCCGCAGGCTTTGGCGGAAATCATGAAATGTATGGAAGAAGCGGTTGCGCAACGGCGGTAATCCTTTTGTCCTACCCCAGGAAAGTATAGTACGCCTGCGGCATAAAAAAGGCTAACTCGGCGCTTCGCGCCAGCGAAGCCTTTTTAACGGGTCCGGACAGGCCCGGTGGCATCATTATTTTTTTATGCATACAATGGATTAGAAAAATCCAGACCGTATCCAACAGCGTTTTTCCAGGAAGGAGCTGATAGTTTTTGTCAAACGCACAAGGACATGTTTTTTTTATCGGTATCGGGGGCGCCGGCATGAGTGGTCTCGCCAAAATATTGCTGGAACAGGGGTACAGGGTAAGCGGTTCGGATTTGCAGGCGGGTGATGCAGTCAAGAGACTGGAAACTGCGGGGGCTACAGTATACATAGGGCACAACACAGCTAATTTAAAGGATGATGTAAACCTGGTAGTGGTTTCTACGGCCATCGCACCCGACAATGAGGAGCTGCTTGCGGCCAGGGCCAGGGATATACCGGTGGCCCACCGCGGGGAGATGCTGGCCAGGTTGATGGCCGAGAAAAAAGGCATTGCCGTTGCCGGTTCCCATGGCAAGACAACTACTACGGCCATGGTGGCGCTGGTGCTGGAAAAAGGCAATTTGGACCCCACCGTTGTTGTCGGTGGCAATTTTCATGATATAGGGGGAAATGCCAAGCACGGCCTGGGTGAATACCTGGTGGCTGAAGCGGATGAAAGTGACGGGTCATTTTTAAAACTGGACCCGTACATAGCTATCGTGACCAATATTGAGGATGACCACCTTGACCATTACGGCAGCAGGGAAAAAATCAAGGCTGCCTTCCGGGAGTTTGTGGAAAAGGTGCCCGAAAACGGGTTCGTGGTGTTTTGTATGGATGACGCCAATGTCCGGGCTATGGCCGGAGAAATTAACAAAAGGCTGGTGACATACGGCATTGATCACCCTGCCCAATATACGGCCCGCGAGATCCGGAACAAAGGCCTGACAACTTATGCTGAGATCTATTTTGAAGACAAGCGGCTGGGCCGGCTGGAACTAAATGTGCCCGGCCGGCATAATATAAACAATGCGATGGCCGCGGTGGCTGTGGGGCTGGGGCTTGGGCTTGATTTTGCCGGTGTGGCCGAAGCGCTGAAAAATTTTAAAGGTGTGGGGCGCCGTTTCCAGCTAATGGGGCAGGTAGACGGCATCAATGTGGTCGATGACTATGCCCATCACCCCACGGAGGTGGCGGCTACCCTCCGGGCGGCCCGGCAGACGGAAGCAGGCCGGGTAATCGCGGTGTTTCAGCCGCACCGTTACACCCGGACCAAATTTTTATATAATGAATTCGGCGGTTCTTTCGCCGATGCGGATATGGTCATTATCAATGAAATATACAGCGCCGGGGAAGCGCCCATTGAAGGCGTAACGGCCGACCTGATCGTCCGGGCGGCGAAAGAACGTACGACTAAACCTGTGCTTTATTTCAGGTCTATGGGTGAAATTGTTGAATTTCTTACAGCCGAAGCGCGGCCGGGGGACCTGATTATGACCCTGGGGGCCGGCAATATCCGGAACGCGGGGCAGGAACTGGTGG
>JBMOPI010000054.1:0-11408 GCA_049324975.1 Bacillota bacterium | reverse complement strand
CCCTTAGCCTTTAGTAAATAATTATGCGGCCGGGGATTTTTCGGTGATAGGATTGAGAACAGGTGAAAATATAAAGGAAAAAACGGATTGGCGCCGAAATATTTTGAAATAAAAACGCTAATATATTGTAAGGGAGCGGAGTACATGGAAAAGAAGGAATTACGCAAACAGATCCTGGCTGCCCGGATGGCCCGGCCCGACACTGAGGTGGCGGAAAAAAGCCGGCGCATCGCCGAAAAGCTTAAAGGGCTGCCGGAGTTTAAAGAGGCCGGGGTGATTATGTTCTACCTGGATTTCCGGAAAGAGGTGCAGACCGGTGAAGTGATAGCGGAGTGCCTGGCTCGCGGCAAAAGGGTCGTTATCCCCATCACTGATACGGTCAATACGGCGCTCATTCCGTCCGAATTAATGGAATTCCCGGGGGACCTGACCAGCGGTACATGGGGTATCCTGGAGCCCAAAGCAGACCGGGTCCGGCCGGCGGACCCGCAGGAGATTGACCTGGTGGTGGTGCCGGGGGTTTCCTTTGACCCCAAAGGAAACCGTTTAGGCTATGGGGGCGGTTTTTACGACCGGTTCCTGCTGCGTACAAAGCCGGGTACTACCTTTGTGGCCCTGGCCTTTGAACTGCAGATCAGGGACGATGTCCATCCGGAACCCCACGACCACCCGGTACATTATGTGATTACCGAAGACCGGCTGATAGACTGCCGGAATAAACAATAATCACATTCTCCTGACAAATTGGCCAGTTATAGTAGTTCGCAAATTTCTCACTAATTTAACCATCATAGAATTATTCTTCTGCCTGATAAAGATCCCGGTAGCCCTCGGTCAGGTAGCTGCGGATCCAGGTGACTACCGCCGGGTTGTCCAAAGGGACATCCACCAGTTCCCGGCGCAGTTCGGCGGCGTCAAAGACGAGGGACTTTTCCGCCACCCGGTGGGTAAATACTAGGTTCAGGTCCGGGTGGCCGACGATGGTGTTGACCACGGTATCGATCATGTTTCCCAACGGCGCCCGGTCGATATGACTGTGGCGGAATGCTGCGTAAACCCTGGTCCCTTTACCCGGGGTTGATTCTATGGTCATCTCGCCGTCACAGCGTTCAGCCGCCGCCTTTAACAAAGGCAGGCCCAATCCGATGCGCCTGGTGGTGCGGGTGGTGAAAAAGGGGTCAGTGACCCGGGCCAGCAAATCCTTATCCATGCCCCGGCCGTTATCGCTGATTTCCAGTGTAAACCTGTCGGCGGCTGGGTATTCGCTGATGGTAACGTTTACCCGGTCGGCGCCGGCTTCTATCGAGTTTTGGATGATATCTATGATGTGCATGGACAGTTCTTTCAATCCTGGCACCACCTTTCGTCCGGACCGGTTCTCAACAGCCATTTTAAGTTCACTGAAGGTTGGCGGGCCGCCGGTGACGATATATGTGTGTTGAATACCGATGTCTGTGAGCATATGGGCATCCGAAGAACCGATGATATTAAAATTTTTCAGGTCCGGGAACAGGAAACGTGACTCTTCGGCATTGGTTTGACGTGATATTTCCACTGCCGTGATATTTAACCCCGGCGGGATAAACCCGAGGCTGGCCAGCAGGCTGTACGACGGCCGGTCTATATGGGCGGGGATGCAGATGCCGCCCAGTTCGGTGACCTTATTTACAATGTCATCCACAGAAAGGTCGGCTGAGGTTAAGAGCAGTTTTTCTTCCTCCCGTACCGGCCGGCCTTTGCTGTCCAATACAGACTGACTGCCGAAAGCCCTGACATTGTTTTTCAGCGGGGGCATTTTTTTTTGCACAAATTCCTCCAGGGTTACGGCGCCGGAAACTGTTTCAAAAAGGCAGACCAGGTGGACTTCTTCCCGGGTCTGCACTTCCATGCCCGGGATGACAACGATGCCGCTGTTGGCCGCGGCTTCAAGCACGGCTGCTGTATTTGCCGCCGAGTTATGGTCGGTAACGGCAATCATACTAAGTCCCTTCGCCCTGGCGGCATGAACAATTTTGGGCGGGGTCATTTCACTGTCGGCACAGGGTGACAGGGCGGTATGAATATGCAGGTCTATTTTGTGTTTGGTAAACATAATAATCACCTTGGGGACAATGGTTCCATTCTCGCAGTGGGCATGGGATTAAAATCCTCATTCCGGGTGCTCCGTTTCGCAGTCCTGCTATAACTCATCCTGTGGAAAAAGGTCTGTTCTGTATTTACGGTAAGAAAGCGGGAACCAGCCAGACTCTTTTTTCACAGGCGTTCGTTAAGCAGGACTAGCTTACTTCGCAAAGTCATTCGGATTTTTATCCCATGCCCTCTCCGGATTTCCATTATCCTGTAGTAATCTACTTTTTATCCAACCCTAACAAACAATACAATTTGCCGGCAGCTTCAAAGCTGGGGAGTGGGGAAGTCAAAACAGGAATGTTTTCTTTCTCTGCTTTGGCTATGGTATCCGGGTCGGGCTGAGCGCCCCTGGTGATGACGATGCCGGCCAGTTCAGCCAGGGAGGCTACGGCAACAATATTTTGATGGGTCTGGAGGGTAATCCACAGGTCGCCTTTTTTGGCATTGGCCATGACGTCACTCAACAAGTCTGAACAGTAAGCCCCGGTAACCGCATTATCCAGTTTTTCGCTGCCGCTTTTTGCTTCGGCCTGCAGGGCCGCCAAAACATCCCTTACGTTCATAGTTTGTTCCCCTTTCCTCTTCTGATTTTATCAATCCGCCGGACATGAGTAATCAGTTCGAGCATGTCCTGGGCGGAGTTCTGGATACTGTCCAGCAATACGAAAATGCAGTCTGTTGCAGACGCGCTGCCGCGAGCGATATCTTCGGCCAGCGCCCGGCAGCTGGGGGAACCACAGGAGCAGCAGTCCAAACCGGGCAGCTCCCGCAGGATTTCTTCCGATTGGCTGACCAGTTGGATAGCCCGGGTGATATCACGGTCCATATACATTACCGAGCGGGCCTCGATGGGTTGTTCGATATTGAAAAACCCCTGGCGGTATCTTGCCTTGACCCGTTCCACCCGGTCCGGGGATAAGGCCGGCGGCAGGTTTTTAACCAGGTTACGGATTAAAATCCGGGATTTGAAGGGGTTTTCTACCGTCAGCGGCCCGCCTACACAGCCGACGTGACAAACCTGGCATTCCAGGTAATCAACATCATGGAGCCTGCCCAGGTCCACTTCCTGCAGAATGCTGATGACATTGGCCAGCCCGTCCGCCACCAGGTAATTAGGGGCATTGACGGCCATGGTTTCGCCGCCGGAGCGGGCCCAGCCCACTGCCGGGCCTGATGCTCGGGCAAGTTCGGGGGCGTCTTCGGCATGCATCAGTGCATTCATGATATTGCCATACAGATGAATGAGGGAGATGGCGCCATCCGCATGGGATTTTGTAAGGCCCAGCGGATGCCTGATGGAAGTGGCTTTGGCAGTACAGGGAGTAATCAGGAAGACGCCAATTTCTTCTTCCGGGATGCCGGTCTTATTGCTGGCCTGCTTTCTGGCCAGTTTGGCGGCAATTTCAACGGGCGGCAGGAAGGGCGCGATATGGTCCAGCAACCCCGGGAAGCGGATTTGAATCAGGCGGATAACCGCGGGGCAGGCCGATGAAATTACCGGTTTTTTAAGATTGGGTTTTTGGAGGTATTCTTTTACGCTTATGGCAACACAGTCGGCGCCGACCGATTCCTGAAAGACATCGTCAAACCCCAGCGACTTTAAAGCGTTTAACACCCTGCCCGGGGCCAACTGCCGGTGGAACTGGGAATAAAGGACGGGCGAGGCGAGGGCGATGGTATATTTGAATTCCTTCAGACGCTTAAGGTCCAGCGGGTCGGTGATGGCCATTTTGGCATGATAAGGGCAGGTCCGGATACAGTTCCCGCAGTTAATGCAAAGCTCCGGGATAGTCGTTGCCGTCCCTTTTCTTACCCTGATGGCGGCTGTAGGGCAATTGCGGACGCAGTTGGTACACCCTTTGCATTTGTCGGCGTCCACGATTTCGCAAAGATGGTGTTTCTTGCTCATGGAAACCACTCCCGCTACTTTTTATTAAGGATAACCACCCTGAGCCAGGTGCCTTTTCCCACTACCGATTCAATGGAAAAGCTGTCCGCGCATCTTTTGATATTGGGCAGGCCCATGCCGGCGCCGAAACCCATTTCGCGGATATAGTCCGGTGCAGTGGAATAACCCTCCTGCATGGCCAGGTCGATATCAGGGATGCCCGGCCCGGAATCATCTGCCACAATTTCAATAAAATCAGGCCTGATGGTGGTGCGCAGCACTCCCCTGTGGCCGTGGATGGCGATGTTCATCTCGGCTTCATACGCGGCAATGGCCGCCCTGCGGACGATTTCCGGCGGGTAGCCGACAAGCTGCAGGGAGTGCTTGATATTGCTGGATGCTTCGCCCGCCTTCACAAAGTCCAACCCTGCGATAGTGTGCTCAAGGTTAACGCCTTCTTCAAATTGATGCAGATTGGTCAAACCGGATCACTCTTTCATGAAAACCTGTTGATTTTTTATTTAAGCCCGGCGGCATAAAGCAGGCCGCAGCCGGTGTACAGGGGCAGGCGGGTGGTCAGCAGGGGGATACCCTTGCCAACAGCCATCCGGACCATATCGTCCGCCGGTTCCTTGCCGTTGATGAAAACAATTGCTGCCAGGTCCAGCATTTCGGCAGTCCTGATAACCTGCGGGTTAGCCATGCCGGTAAGCAGCAGGGCATGCCCGTGGGAGTATGCAAGCAGGTCGCTCATCAGGTCCCCCGCGCAAACCGAGTTTATGCACATTTCCCCCTTGTCTTCCCCGCAATGGAACCGGGCGTCAAGGATCTGTGCTATTTCTTTTAATATCAAGGCAGTCCCCCCTGTTGCTCCTTTTAAATTTCTTAAAATTACGACTTTTCAGGCAGGATTTACGAAACTTTTGTCAAATTATTTAAACACGTCTTTTTGGCTTTATTTTTCTATTCCCTGATTTCGCTATTGACATACTCTATTCCTGCTATTCCCAGGCGTTAATTTCAAAAAATTGTGACTTTTAGGGCAGGATTCGCACGAGATATGTCAAATTCTTTAACGTTATTCCTTTTTCGGCAATTTCTAACCAAGAGCGTTAGTAAAGGAAAGGAGGGAAAAAAGGAATGTGTCAATGCTGCAATGATATCGAATCCAAATCCGAAGAATTTCAGAAACTGGATGAGGTGCTGGCCAAGTTTAAAGGTAAAAAGGGCGCCCTGATTCCTGTACTGCAGGCCACTCAGGACATTTTCGGCTACCTGCCGGCCGACGCTCTGAAGGAGATCTCCCGCCAGCTTAACCTGCCCCTGAGCAAAATCTATGGGGTGGTTACCTTCTATGCCCAGTTCCACCTGAACCCCCGCGGCCGTAATATTATCCGGGTCTGCCTGGGGACTGCATGCCACGTGCGCGGCGGCGCCAAAATTGTGGAAGCGGTGGAAAAGGCCATCGGTATCAAAGATGGTGAGACCACTGAGGACCTGCGGTATACCCTGGAGTCTGTTGCCTGTATCGGCGCCTGCGGCCTGGCCCCGGTTATGATGGTGAACGACGATACCCACGGCCGGCTGACTCCGGACAAGGTAGCCGCTTTACTTGAAGATTACAAGTAAAAATTAAAACCACAGAGAACACAGAGAAGAGGGAGGTGACTTTGGTGATTAAAAGTCCTGAAGATTTAAAACGTCTGCGGGAGGAAGCCAAAGCCCTGACGAATATCCGGGCCGGCAGCGGAGTTGAGATTATCGTGGGCATGGGTACCTGCGGTATCGCAGCTGGGGCCAGGGAAGTCATGACGGCCATTCTCGATGAACTGGCCAAGCGTGAACTGACTGATGTCCGGGTTACCCAGACCGGCTGTATCGGCATGTGTGAAAAAGAAGTGCTGGTGGACGTGGTCCGGCCCGGGGAAACCAGAATTACTTACGGCCGTGTCAAACCCCAGGATATTACAAGGATTGTCGGCAGCCATGTGATCAACGGCCAGATTGTTGAAGATCTGGTTGTAGCCAAACTCACGGAATAAATAATTTAGTTTTAGGGAAAGGAGGTTCGGTGATGCAGTTATATCGTGGTCATGTGCTGGTTTGCGGCGGAACGGGCTGTGTATCCTCAGGATGTAAAAAGGTGCAGGATGCCCTGGTGAGCGAACTGGCCAACCAAAAGCTGGATCAGGAAATAAAAGTCGTGGAAACCGGTTGCCATGGATTCTGTGAAATGGGACCGATTGTGATTATTTACCCGGAAGGCACGTTCTATACCCGGGTAACGGTAGAGGACGTACCGGAAATTGTGGCCGAGCACCTGGTCAAAGGGCGGATTGTACAGCGGCTGCTCTTCAAATCGGCCGTTACCGAGGAACAGCTGCCGTCTTATAAGGAAATCCCTTTTTACGCCAAGCAGATGCGGGTTGCTTTGAGGAACTGCGGTCATATCAATCCCGAGAATGTTAATGAATACATTGCCCGGGACGGTTACGAGGCACTGAGCAAGGTGCTCACAACCATGACCCCGCAGCAGGTCATCGAGGACATGAAAAAATCCGGTCTGAGGGGCCGGGGGGGCGGCGGTTTCTCCACCGGCATGAAGTGGGAGTTTGCTTCCAAGTCACCCGGACCGAAAAAATACATTATCTGCAACGCTGACGAGGGCGACCCCGGCGCGTTCATGGACCGGAGCGTGCTGGAGGGGGACCCCCACAGCTTGCTGGAGGGTATGCTGATAGGCGCTTATGCTATCGGCGCTGATGAAGGATATATTTATGTGCGGGCAGAGTACCCGCTGGCCATTAAACGGCTGAAGGTGGCCATCGCCCAGGCGGAGGAGTTAGGCTTGCTGGGTGACAATATTTTTGGCACTGACTTCAGCTGCCGGATTCATATTAAGGAGGGGGCCGGCGCCTTTGTGTGCGGCGAGGAAACCGCGTTGATGGCGTCTATTGAAGGCTCCCGGGGCATGCCCAACCCGCGGCCGCCGTTCCCTGCCGTTAAGGGTCTATGGCAGAAGCCTTCCAACATCAATAATGTAGAAACTTATGCCAATGTGCCGATAATTTTCCGGAAGGGCGCCGACTGGTTTGCCGGCATCGGTACCGAGAAGAGCAAAGGCACCAAGGTATTTGCCCTTACCGGTAAAATCAACAACACCGGTCTGGCCGAAGTGCCTATGGGCATTACCCTGCGGGAAATCATTTTCGATATCGGCGGCGGTATCCAGGACGGCAAGAAATTCAAGGCCGTACAGATTGGCGGACCGTCCGGCGGATGTATTCCGGAGCAGTTCCTGGATACGCCTGTTGATTACGACTCGTTGACAGCCCTCGGCGCCATGATGGGTTCCGGCGGTCTGGTGGTCATGGACGAGACATCCTGTATGGTAGACGTGGCCAAGTTCTTCCTGAACTTTACCCAGAAGGAATCCTGCGGCAAGTGTATCCCCTGCCGGGAAGGCACCAAGCGGATGCTGGAAATCCTGGAGCGGATTTGTAACGGGGAAGGAACTGAGAATGATATTCCGACTCTGGAGCGCCTGGGTGCGGTAATTAAGTCTACCGCTCTCTGCGGTCTCGGTCAGACAGCCCCTAACCCGATACTGGCGACCTTAAAATACTTCCGGGATGAGTTTGAAGCCCATATTACCGAAAAGAAATGTGCGGCCGGTGTCTGTACCGCGCTCCTGGAATACAAGATCGTTGCCGACAACTGTATCGGCTGCGGCGCCTGTAAGCGGGTATGTCCCGTGGACGCCATTGCAGGCGAGAAGAAACAGCCTCATGAAATCGATGCCACCAAATGTATCAAGTGTGGCAGTTGTATAGAAAAATGTAAGTTCAACGCCATCGTGAAGGGTTAAAGGAGGTTGTCTTAAATGGCCGACGTTACTTTAACCATTGACGGGCAAAAGGTAAGTGTTCCTGAAGGGATTACTGTGCTTGAGGCGGCACAGCAGCTGGGGATTTTTATCCCGACTTTTTGCTATGAAAAAGACCTGACCGCGCCCGGCGCCTGCCGCATCTGCGTGGTGGAAATCAAGGGCTGGCGGAACCTGCCGCCTTCCTGTGTGACCACGGTGGCCAACGGCATGGTCATCCATACCGAATCACCGGCGGTGGTGGAAGCCCGCAAGACTATCCTCGAACTCCTGGTAGCCAATCATCCACTGGATTGCATCACCTGTGAAAAATCAGGTAACTGCAAGCTGCAGGACTATGCTTATTATTACGGCGTTTCCGGGACGGCCTTCGAGGGTGAGAAGCACAGCTATGAGCCGGATGACAGCAACCCTTATATTTACCGGGACCTTAACAAATGCATCCTGTGCGGCAAGTGTGTGGCCACCTGCCGGTCCGTTCCCGAGCGGGATGTTATCGACTTTGCTTACCGGGGCTTTAATACTAAGATTGCCACTTTTATGGACACGGAACTGAAGGATTCCACCTGTGTTTACTGTAACCGGTGTGTGGCCATCTGCCCGGTAGGCGCCATCGTGGACAAGACCATGATGGGCAAAGGCCGCATCTGGGAGCTGGAAAAGAAACAGGTTACCTGTACCTTCTGTGATTCTGGCTGTAAGTTTGACGTCAATTACAGGAACGGCAAGGTGGTAGGGGTTACCGCCGCCGGCGCCGGGCCGGGCCGGCCCCTTTGCCTTAAAGGCCGCCTAGGCACTGATTTTGCCAACAATCCCGACCGGACCGGCCTGCCCCTTGTCAACAAGGACGGCGAATTTGTGGAAGTATCCTGGGAAGAGGCCTTGGATCTCGGTCCCATTGTAGACAAGATAAATTCCCTGAAGAAATAAGAAAGGAGGGTGCATAGTGGCAGATGTAACCCTGACTATAAACGGCCGCCAGGTCACCGTGCCGGCCGGCACCACCGTGCTGGAGGCGGCAAAGCTGCAGGGCATCAACATTCCCACCCTTTGTCATGACCCGGAACTGACCAGGCCCGGGGCCTGCCGGATCTGTGTAGTGGAGATCAAGGGCTGGCGGAACCTTCCTCCTTCCTGTGTTACCACGGTAACCGAAGGTATGGAGGTAGAAACCCATTCCCCGGCCATCATGGAAGCCCGTCAAACTATCATTGACCTGCTGCTGGCCAACCACCCGGAAGACTGCATGACCTGCCAGAAGTTCGGCAGCTGCAGCCTGGCGGACTACGCCTATGAATACGGTGTCCGGAAGACCAGCTTTACCGGGGAGAAAAAGCACTTCCCCTTTGACGATTCCAGCGCCGTTATCGCCCGGGACCCCGACAAGTGCATCCTGTGCGGCAAGTGTGTCCGGGTCTGTGACGAGATTGTCGGCCGGCATATCGTGGACTTCATGTCCCGGGGCTTTACAACCAATGTCGGGCCTACCCATGAAATGGGCCTGGGCGAAGCCGATGCCAAGTGTGTCAACTGCGGCAGCTGTGTGGCCGTATGTCCCGTCGGCGCCCTGACCGAGAAGAACATGCAGGGCAAAGGCCGGGCATGGGAAGTTACCAAGGTTAAAACTACCTGCCCATACTGCGGCTGCGGCTGCAACTTTGACCTGAATGTCAAGGATGGCAAGGTTATCGGCGTAACCTCCAACGAGACCGCCGTGGTCAACGGCCGGCACCTGTGTGTCAAGGGCCGGTTCGGTTACGACTTTATCCACAGCGCGGACCGGTTGACCAGGCCTTTAATCAAGAAGGACGGCGATTTTGTCGAGGTTTCCTGGGAAGAAGCTTTAAGCTATGTTGCTTCCCGGTTAAAAGAGATCAAGGAAAAGCACGGCAGCGATGCAATGGCCGCATTGACTTCGGCCCGCTGCACCAATGAAGAAAATTACCTGATGAACAAATTGGCGCGGGTGGCTTTCGGCACGAACAATATCGACCACTGCGCCCGTCTCTGACACTCCGCCACCGTTGCCGGTCTGGCAACTGCATTTGGAAGCGGAGCAATGACCAACTCCATCGGTGAAATCAAAGACTGTGATTTTATGTTTGTCATCGGGTCCAACACCACTGAGACCCACCCCATCATCAGCCTGGAAATGCGCAAGGCTTTAAACAACGGGGCTACCCTGGTGGTGGCTGACCCGAGGAAGACGGAAATCGCGGAACTGGCCAACGTGCATATAGCGATGAAGCCAGGGGCCAATATCCCCCTGCTGAACGCCATGGCCAATGTTATCATTGCTGAAGAGCTGTATGACAAGGATTTTGTGGCCAACCGCACCGAAGGCTTCGAGGAGCTGAAGGAGGCTGTAGCCAACTTTACTCCGGAAGCTTACGCGGAAGTTATTGGCGTCCCTGCCGAGACCATCCGGGAAGTGGCCCGGGGCTTTGCCAAAGCCAAAAACGGCGCCATCTTCTACACTATGGGTATCACCCAGCATACCACCGGTACCGCCAACGTGCTGGCTATCGCTAACCTGGCCATGCTGACCGGCCAGATAGGTAAGCCCGCCAGCGGCGTTAACCCCCTGCGGGGCCAGAACAACGTACAGGGCGCCTGCGACATGGGCGGGCTGCCGAATGTGTTCCCCGGCTACCAGGCCGTCACCGATCCGAACAACATCAAGAAGTTCTCCGAAGCCTGGGGTGTGCCCCAGTCCGACAAACCCGGCCTGACTGTCGGTGAAATTATGGATGGCGCTCACCACGGCGATATCAAGGCAGTGTTCATCCTGGGTGAAAACCCGATGCTCAGTGACCCTGACATCACTCACGTCCAGCAGGCCCTGGAGAACCTGGAGTTCCTGGTGGTGCAGGACCTGTTCCTGACCGAGACCGCCATGCTGGCTGATGTAGTGCTGCCCGGCGCCAGCTTTGCCGAGAAGGACGGCACATTCAGCAACACCGAACGGCGCGTCCAGCGGGTACACAAGGCTATTGAACCGCTAGCCGGCAAGGCTGACTGGGAAGTGCTGGCCGATATCCTGACCCGTATGGGCTACCCGCACAATTACGGCTGTGCGGAGGACGTTTTTGTGGAAATCACCAAAGTTACCCCGCAGTATGCCGGCATGACCTATGCCCGCCTGGAAGAGAACGGCCTGCAGTGGCCCTGCCCGTCCGCCGACCATCCGGGGACAAAGTACCTGCATGAAGGCAAGTTCTCCCGCGGCCTGGGCAAGTTTACCGGCGTTGACTTTGAGCCGCCGGCCGAACTGCCTGATGCCGAGTATCCTTATGTGCTGAACACCGGACGCCGGCTGTATCATTACCATACCGGCACTATGACCCGGCGGACCAAGGGATTAAGCACCATTCAGCCTGACGAGTGGATTGAGATTAACCCCGCGGATGCCTGCAAACTGGGCGTTGAGAGCGGCGACCAGGTGAAGGTAAGCTCCCGCCGCGGTTCTATCGTCATCAAGGCATGTGTTACCGACCGGGTGAA
>JBMOPI010000053.1:0-11410 GCA_049324975.1 Bacillota bacterium | reverse complement strand
AAGCAGGTGGTCAAAGACCTCGACCGGGTGGAATTTCCTACCCGGACGATAGTGCCTTTTATGGAGATCGTGCATGACCGCATCATGCTGGAAGTCCTCCGGGGCTGCAGCCGCGGCTGCCGTTTCTGCCAGGCGGGGATGATTTACCGGCCGGTGCGGGAGAAAAGACCGGAGACCATCCTGCAGCAGGCCGACGAGCTGGTCAAAAGCACGGGTTATGACGAGATTTCCCTTACATCCCTAAGCACCAGCGATTATTCCTGCGTGCAGGGCGTGCTGGAGTCGCTGATGGACCGGTACGGTGGAGCCGGGGTAGGCATTTCCCTGCCTTCCCTGCGGGCGGATTCCTTTTCAGTAGAGTTGGCCAAACAGGTGCAGCGGGTCCGGCGCACCAGCCTGACTTTTGCCCCGGAAGCCGGCACCCAGCGGCTGCGGGATGTGATTAACAAAGGAGTCACTGAGGAGAACCTGATGGGGGCCGTGGAAGGCGCCTTTCGGGCCGGCTGGTCGGCGGTGAAACTGTATTTCATGATCGGCCTGCCCACGGAAACAGATGAGGACCTGGAGGGCATTGCCCACCTGGCCAACCGGGTAGTCCGGCTGGGCCAGGAGATACTTGGGTCCAGGGCCGGCCGGCTGAAGGTGACCGTGAGCGCCTCTTCTTTTGTGCCCAAGCCCCATACGCCCTTTCAGTGGGAACCCCAGGATACGATGGAGGAGCTTGTAAGAAAGCAGAAATATCTGGCCGGGCTGCTGAAAAACCGGCGGATTGTTTTCAACTGGCACGACGCCAAACTGAGTTTTGTGGAAGCGGTTTTTGCCAGGGGCGGCCGCCGGGTGGGGGATGCCCTGGAACGGGCCTGGCAGTTGGGCTGCAAGTTTGACGGCTGGACCGAACACTTTAAATTTGACAAATGGCTGGAAGCCTTCACCCAGGCCGGCATTGACCCCGCTTTTTACGCCAACCGGCGCTTTCCCCGGGAAGAAGTGCTGCCCTGGGACCATATCGATGCGGGTGTAAGCAGGGGGTTCCTCCTCACGGAATACGACCGGGCCATGGCCGGACAGGTGACCGGTGACTGCCGTTTTGAACGGTGCACTGCCTGCGGCGTGTGTCAGGATATGGATGTTGCCTTGGATATGAAAGGGGGACGGCTGCATGCCCCGTGTTAGAATCGGTTTTGGCAAGGGGGCGGGGGTGCGCTTTGTCTCCCATCTTGACCTGATGAAGGCTTTTGAGCGGGCCATTAGGCGGGCGGAGATCCCCATTGCTTTTTCAGAAGGGTTCAACCCCCACCCCAAGATGTCTTTCGCCTCTGCCCTGGCTGTAGGTGTCACCAGTGAAACTGAGTACATGGACATGGACCTGCGCGAGAACCTCGGTCCGGAAGAAGTTGCCCGGCGGCTGGCAGCTGCGTTGCCGCCCGGGATTGAGATTAAAAGCGCCCGCTTGGTGCCGCAGGACAGCCCGCCGCTGATGGCCCGGGTCAACCGGGCCCGTTATGATGTCCGGGCCAGGCCCCTGTCGCCCCTTGCCCAGGAAGCTTTGCAGGCATATATAAGCAAAACCCTTGATCTAAAGGAACTGGTGATTGAAAAGAACACCAAAAAAGGACCCAAACCCAAGGATATCCGCCCCGGTATCATAGAGCTCACCGGACGGGTAGCGGGAGAGGAGATTATTTTTGATATGCTCCTGCTCACCGGTAATGAAGGCAACATCCGCCCGGAAGAGGTTATACAGGGTCTCCGGAAGGCAGCCGGATTGCCGGTGGAACCGGATTCAGTGCGCATCCACCGTACCGGATTATACATAATGCAGGGCGCCGGGCCTGCTGTTCCTGTTTAGAGGTTTGGTTTACTGCGAGTAAGGAAGTGGAAAAATGCTAAAAGAAATTCTGGTCAATGTCCGGGAAGAAGAAACCCGGGTGGCGGTGCTGGAAGACAAGGTAGTCGTGGAAATTTACATCGAACGGTCCTTAAATCAGCGCCTGGTGGGCAATATTTACAAGGGCAAAGTGGAAAACGTGCTGCCCGGGATGCAGGCGGCTTTTGTGGATATCGGCCTGGAAAAGAACGCCTTTCTATTTGTGGAAGACGCCCTGCCGCCCCGGGCTGCCGGTGACGGGACTGAGGAAATAAGGCATGAGCATGTGCCTTTAAACATTACCGATGTGTTGAAAGAAGGGCAGGAACTGCTGGTTCAAATCGCCAAAGAACCCATCGGCACCAAGGGCGCCCGGGTGACCACCCACATTACCCTGCCGGGGCGTTTTCTGGTGCTGATGCCCAATGTCGATTATGTGGGGATTTCCCGCCGCATCGAAGACGAGGGGGAGAGAGAGCGGTTAAGGGAGACCGCCAGCCGCATAAAACCGCCCGGCATGGGCCTGATTGTGCGGACCATCGCCGAAGGCCTGGCTGAGGAGGAGTTTCAGCAGGATGTGACACTCCTGGCGAAACTATGGAAGAAGATACAGAACCGGGCTTATCACGGGCCGGTGCCCAACCTTATCCACAAGGACCTGGAACTGGTCCAGCGCATCCTCCGGGACCTGTTTACCGAGGACATAGACAACCTGATCATTGACTCGCGTTATGAATATGACAAAGTGCTGGAACTGATGGAACTCATATCACCGCAGTTGAAGAACCGGGTAAGCCTTTACGAGCAGGACAACCTTTTTGCAAAATACGGGGTGGAGGAGGAAATCGAAAAGATACTCAAACACCGCGTCTGGCTTAAATGCGGCGGCTATATCGTCATCGACCAGACTGAAGCCCTGACCGCTATAGATGTGAATACCGGAAAGTATGTCGGCAGCACCAATCTTGCCGACACGGTGCTGAAAACCAACCTTGATGCGGCCGTTGAAATAGCCCGCCAGCTGCGGCTGCGCAATATCGGCGGCATCATCATCATCGACTTTATCGATATGCCCAACCTGAACCACCAGCAGCAGGTCCTCCAGGTGCTTGAAGAGGAAATCAAAAAGGACAAGACCAAGACCAATGTGCTGGGCCTGACTCAACTGGGCCTGGTGGAGATGACCCGCAAGAAGGTGCGCCAGGGGCTGGAAAATGTCCTGCTGAAAGCCTGCCCCTACTGTGAGGGCAAGGGCAAGGTACTTTCCGAGGAGACTATCAGCATCCGGGCCAAAAACGAGATATACAAACTGGCCCAGCATACCAGCGCTGAGGCTATCCTGGCCGAGGTGCACCCTTCAGTGGCGGCCATGCTTATCGGCAGCGGCGGCATCAACCTGCGGGAGATGGAGGGCAAGACCAGAAAGCATATCCTGGTGCGGGGCTGTGAGCATTATCATCCTGAAGTGATCAACATCAGGGCGCTGCAGTCCCAGTTTGAGATCGACGCCATCGGCGTGCCGGTGCGGCCGGGCCAGGTGCTGGAAGTGAAAGTGGAGGAGCCCCATGCCACCAATATTTATGACGGCATCGGCCGGGTCAACGGTTTTATCGTGGACATTGAAGGCGCCTGCTCTTTGATCGGCGAAACGGTGCCGGTGGAAATCATCCGGGTGCACCGGACGTACGCCAAGGCAAGGTTGGTGGATGTGAACAAGTAGTGTCAATAGGAGGATGTCAACAAGTAGGGTCAAGGCGTTGAAATAAGCTGTTCGTTAATGAAGCGTCGTACTTGTGCTTAGGCCGGTCGAGTCAAAAATCACTGCGGTCGACACGGACGTCGACCGCCGGCCGCTGAAACACGGATGTCGAATCGGCCGGGTACATGGATTTTGTTACCGGCGGCCCTTAGCACAAGTAGATGCGGAGTACGGAACTGCGTTTTCAATCCATTGACCATACTTAAATAAGCTCCTAATTACAATAAATCCAACTCCTGCAGCGCAACGGCGCCGGCGCCTATACTTCCGGCATCGTTACCCAGTTGGGCCGGGACAATTTTTGCTGTCCGGGCGGCAGCTTCCAAAGAGTAGGCCAGGGTCTTCTCCCTGAGCGGTTTGAACAGCAGTTCCCCCGCCCGGGAAACCCCGCCGCCTATAGCTATAAGGTCCGGGTTTAAAATATTGATCAGGTTTGCCAGCCCCAGCGCCAGGTAATGGGTCATATCCTTTATAATTTCACCGGCAACGGCATCGCCATTTTCCGCTGCCATAAAGATATCTTTGGCCGTAAGGTTTTCCACCATTGCCAGACTGGTTGTCCTTCCCCGGTCTATGGCAATTTGGGCCTGGCGGATCAAAGCCGGCGCTGCCGTCAGCGTTTCCAGGCACCCCCGTTTGCCGCAGTTGCATTGAGGACCGTCCGGCAGCACCACGGTGTGGCTGATTTCTCCGGCAACACCACCCGAACCCCGGTAGAGCCTCCTGTTAATGATAATACCGCAGCCGATGCCGGTGCCGATGGTGATAGCCGCCATGTTCACCGCATCCCTGCCCGCCCCACACCACTTTTCACCGAGGGCAGCCGCATTCCCGTCGTTTTCCAGGAACATCGGAAAATCCAGGGATGGCCTTAACATCGGGATAATCGGCACATTACGCCAGCGCAGGTTGGGCGCAAAAATCACCGAACCGGCGGACTGGTCCGGCTGACCCGGAACGCCTACCCCCATCCCAACGATTTTATCCCCGATACCTTTCATCAGGATTTTTGCCACCTGTACAATTCGTCCGGCCACCACTTCCGGCCCGGCGTTGGCGAGGGTGGCAATTTCGTATTTTTCTATGATTTTTCCTTGAAAATCGAGAAGGGCACCCTTGATGTTGGTGCCTCCCAGGTCAATCCCGATAACATACCTTTCTGCAGTGTCCATAGGCTCCCCCTTACTCTCCCCTGGCCCGCCGGCGGGACGCCAGGTACCGGCGGATGCGTTCCACCGAGGTGTTGATAATCTGGGATTCCTGTACCCCGGCGCGGAGCAGGAGTTCCAGGGCATAATCAAACCTGCCCACGTCACAGGCGAAATGAGCGTCGGAACCTACTGTCACCGGCGCTTTGCTTTGAGCTAACAACTTGGCAATATAAGCACAATTCTTATCGCTTCCTGACCGGCTGCCACAAAGGGAACTATTGTTGATCTCCAGGGCCACACCGTATTCCGCCGCAGTCCGCACCACTGTTTCATAGTCAAGGGGAAAATCCGGGTTGCCGGGGTGGACAATAATATCCACATATGGGTTTTTGATAGCATTTATCATGGCCCGGGTGTATTTGTCCCTGTCCGCCACCGGATAACAGGCCACGTGCAGGCCGGCCAGCACAACATCCATTTTCTTCAGATAATACTCATTTAAATCCAGGTTCCCTGATTCATCAATGATATTAGCTTCCACACCTTTCAGCAGGCTCACCCCAAACATCTTTTCCGGCCAGACCCGCTGGTTGCCGAAGTAATAAGGGTGCGGCCCGTCCGGCATGGCCGGGCCGTGGTCGGTGACCGCCACCATTGCCAGTCCTTTCTCCGCTGCCGCCTGCAAAATTTCCGCGATGGTGCTGTAAGCATGGCCGATGGAGTGGACGTGTAAATCCGCTGCCAGTTTGATCTTTGCTCACCTCTCCCACAAGGGGATGGTATAATATCCTCATAGACGGTGCTCCGTTTCGTCATTCGGATTTTATACCATTCCCCTGCCAAAAAAATCTTTTTTCAACAGGTCAATTGATTGAAATAAGCTGTTCATTATGTCAACAGCAATCAAACGGCTGTCTAAGCCTTTGCCAATTCGTTCTTCAGATAATCGATCATCTTGACCGGGGAGGGGTCGATGCCGTAGAGGGCAGCGAGGTATACGCTGACATAATCCCCGGTATAGGTCAGGGAAAAAGTCCGGGCCAGCACAGAGGCTCCGGAAGACCAAACTTCGGTGACGCCGCTCACTTTATCTTTGATAATTGTTTTACTGACTTCCATCCGTTTCTGTACCCTCGGGTGATCGGCCTGGTCCCGGAGGATAATTACCTCCAACTGGTTTAACAGTTCCTCAGGCTTTTCAAAACCGACAATTTCATTGTGGTTTAACTCCGGGAAGATATTCCAGTAAGCCATGGCCTTGCTGTTCTCATTTATCTGGCCCTTCCAGCGGGTGGCCACCACTTCCGTGGTGCTGCCGGCTCCCCAGATAAGGGGGATTTTATTGAACAGCCTCCGGGCAATCTGTTTGGCCTGGTTATCCGTTACCGGCGCCGCCGGTTTAAATTTTTCCCGCAAACCTTCCAGGTTTGTAATCAGTTCGCCGATTTCACCGGTCACGTCAGGAATCATGCCCAGTTTGGCCAGGGTTACCACAGTAGGAATAAACAGGTACCCTGTCGCCGCCCGCGGTGAAATACCGCCTGGTATGGTAATCACCGGCACGCCATCCTGCTGCGCCATCTCTTTAAGCCTGCCGCCGGTGGTCAGGGCGATGATTTTGGCCTGCTTTTTCCTGGCCTGGGCATAGGCGCTTAGTGTTTCCTCCGTATTGCCGGAATAGCTGACGGCAAAAACCAGGGTCCTGTCGCCGACGAATTCAGGCAGCACATAATCCCGGTTAACCACTACGGGCACCTGGGACTTACCCGCCACATAGACCCGCAGCAGGTCGCCGCCGATGGCTGAACCGCCCAGCCCTGTAACCGTGATGTTATTTACGGCGCCGTACTCCCGGGGCGGGTTAAATTCCTGCGCTATGCGCAGGGCTTCCGCACACTGCTCAGGCAGGTTCCACAGGGCTTTGAGCATACCTGCAGGGTCAATGGCCAAAATCCCGGTTTCGTTGTCCAGGTCCACCCTGGCATTAATAAGTGTGGCTTGGCTCATACTCTCTACCTCCTTCTAAGACCTTATCCGGCCTCATTTCCAGTACATCCTCGACATAAGCCCGCAGCACCTCGGCCACACCCCAGGCCTGGGCAAAACAACCGCGGGCCTTGTGCGGCGGGTCGCCGTCATATATTTCCGATATTGAATTAAGCCCGTGTTCGGCCAGGTGGGCCTTAAAAGGCGCAATGAAGCGCTGGGCCACCTCCTGGCTGGCCGGGGAATAATCATTGACCTTGCGGTAAGCGGTGATGAACGGCCCAATCAGCCAGCTCCAGCCCGTACCCTGATGGTAGGCGGCGTCCCTGGCCAACACGTCGCCCCGGTAGACCCCTTTGTAAGCAGGATGCTCCGGAGCCAGGCTGCGCAGCCCGTACGAAAAGTATAACTCCCGCCAGACCATGTTGACGACGGCGGCTTCCCTGGAGTGGTCCAGCATGGTATAAGGCAAAGCCACCGCCATGATCTGGTTTGGCCTTACAGCGTCATCTTTGGTTTCCTGAATTACGTCATAGAGGCACTTTTTATCCGGGTTCCAGAACTCCCTGGTAAAGCTCCGCCTCACTTTTTCCGCCAGGGTGCTATATCTGGCCCTGTCGGCGCCGTAGTTTTTGGCCAGCCCGGCCATCACCTGCAGGCCGTTATACCAGAGGGCGTTAATCTCTACCGCCTTACCCTGCCTGGGGGTTACCACCCAGTCCCCGACCTTGGCGTCCATCCAGGTCAGCTGAGTGCCTTCCGCACCGGCATAAATCAGGCCGTCGGCATCCATCCCGATATTGAAATGGGTGCCTGTGCGGTACGCTTCAACGATTTCCTCCAACACCGGGAAAACAACGTTCCGGATAAAACCGTGGTCCCCGGTATACTGCAGGTATTTATATACTGCATGGAAAAACCACAGCGAGGCGTCGACCGTATTATATAAAGGTTCTCCCCCCTCATCGGGGAACATGTTGGGGATCAACCCGTCTTTACAGTAACGGGCAAAAGTCTGGATAATCTCCTTAGCCTCACCGAAGCGGCGGGTAACCAGGGTCAGGCCCGGCAGCGCAATCATAGTGTCGCGGCCCCAGTCGGTGAACCAGGGGTAACCGGCGATGATGCTCTTTGTCCCTGTGGATTGGCGGTGCACGATAAAGGCGTCGGCCGCCACCACCAGGCGCTTGACAAAATCCTGCCGGTGGCCGGCCTGTTCCACCAGCTGGGCCAGGCGGCGTTCGGCGCTGATCTGCAGCAGCAGGGGGTTTTTCAGCTTATCCTCTTCAGTGCTGGCAATAATGCCAAAACTCCCGCCGTCGGTCAGCTCGATCTCAAAATACCCCGGCATATAATGGTCTTCCCAGGGATCTAAACCCCGCTCCGCCTCCAGTGGGTAGTAAATCCCCTCAAACCAGCTGCCGTCACCGGCAATATACCTGGCCCGGTCTGAATACAGGCGCAGTTTAGGCGCTCCGGGGTAAGCCATGACAGCCACTCCCAGATCCTCCTGCTGCTGGTCAAAGGGCCAGTCGTTTTTGCGGACGGTGTGGTGATAATGCCGGCAGTTGACAAAAGGCGTAATTTTTAATGAGACTTGCTTATCCGGACTGCCGAACAGAGAGTAACGGACAACGGTGGTGTTGGACCCCGGCACCATAAAAACAACTTTCTCCAAAAACATGCCCCGCACAGAATATGTATAGGTAGGGAAGGGGTTGAGTTCAAACTTATGCAGATAAAGGTATCCCTCGGGGTAAACCCCGCCCCCGGTGCGGTTTGCGCCCAGATGGAATTCCCGGCCGTCCACATAGAGGGTCTCTTCCAGCTTAGCCAACAATAGCGTACGCTCCCCGGGCGGCTTAAGGGCCGCAAAAAGCAGCCCATGGTACTTGCTGGTATTCGCCCCGGACGGCGTCGCGGACGCAAAGCCCCCGAGGCCGTTGGTGACTACCCATTGTTTTTCCGCTGTCAGTTCAAAATTACCCAGTATTCCGCGTCCGAATAGCATATTAATCCCGCCTTATAACCAGCCTCTTTCTTTCATCTCCACAACAGTTAATATATACATCGCATGGGACCAGGTGAGGGGGATAACCCAGTTAGGCCGGCCTGATTCCCGGCAAATCTGTTCTGACAAGTACCCCAAGTCCGTTTGGTGCCCCTGCACCCATTTAAGATGATACGCGGCCTCATCCCTGTTCCCGGCGGCAATATGAAATAAAGCAAGCCACAGGGTAGTGATAATCCACGGGTTGCCCCCGATGTAGTGGTCGTTCTCATACCTTTTGATACCGCCGACCCCCGGCGAGGTCAGCCTGGCCTCTATCGCCGCAACTGTTTTGGCAACCCGGGGGTCGTCAGGCGGCAGGATACCGTAAGGGTAAACCAAGCCCAGCAGACTGGCGTCAACCACTTCATCAGCCTTTACAAAATACCCCCGGTAGCCCTTCGAATCTTCGGTGACCCCCGCTTCCTGCCCGGCGTTCAGACAGCCGCAGTACTCCTCGTGGCTCACCTTTTTCATCACCGTACGCAGAAAATGCCCCCGCTCTTCACTCCATAAACTGTTGACAATACCATTCCCTATGGTTTCGGCCGCCTCTACCCACCTGGCAGCCGGGCCGTCCTGGCCCAGTCTGGCCGCAATCACGGCAGCGCTCCTTAAACCTGCGGCGACAGCGGCGGCGGAATAGGCATGTTCCCCTACCCTCTCTTCCCACAGGTCAAAAGACGGCGCCGGCAGGTCCGTGTGCGGGTCGATGTTGTCACACAGATAGTCGGCGCCCCGCGCGAGGGCCGGCCAGACTTCCTGCAGGAAACCGTCATCGCCGGTCTGCAGGTAGTGCTGCCACATCCCCCACAGCACACTGCCTGTTTCGTCGATCTGGTGGCCCCAGCTGGGCCCCAGGAAACCGGTGGCGTCATATCTCTGCAGCCAGGAACCGTTCTCCGCCTGGGCCGCCAGGCACCAGCGGTAAAATTGGGCGCTGAAACCGGCGTAACCGGCCCGGCCCATGGCACAGGCTACGATAACTCCGTCCCGGGGCCAGCAGTAGCCGTAACCGCCGCACTTGGTATAATGCTCATCAATCTCCGGGGCGGCAATAACCGCCCCGGTTTCCTCATCTGTCAACAGCCGGCAGACGGCCAAAGAACGTCGGTACAAGCCGTCATCGGCGGTTTCATCCGCCCCCCAGAACTGCGCCCACCAGTCCATTGCCTGCTCCATCAGCAGCCGGTGCCCGGCCTGCCTGGACCGCTCCAGTACCGTAAGCGCAGTTTCTATCCTGCGTCCGGCGGCAATAAACAAAGTCATCTCCCGGGTTTGATTTCCTGCAAGGTTATCTATGTCCCATACCAGGCATCCTTCAGAATCCAGGGAGTTCGGGGAACCACACAGGTGGCCGTCGGCAGCGTCATGCAGGGCGCCCCCGCACTGGTAACCGGCGGTAGGCAGGGTGGCCCCGACAGCGAAAGCGTATCCGTGCCTGTAATGGACCACCGCGTCGGCATTGGGATGGTACAGCACCGCGTTGCCCACACTGTGGCTGTCCAGGAACAGGGACGTAAAATGTAAAAATCTAAATGAAATCGTATCCGGGCTGAGATTCTCAAAAATATAATTCCTGACTAAAACATCCTGACCGGGCACCACGTAATCCATAGCGGTTATTTTGACCGGCATGTGCCGGCCCCTGGCTTCCGTGACGCAGACAGGCGCGTCCCCGGCCAGCTTCTGCTCATGGTGCCAGTGCTCTTCGTTGTTCAGCCAAAAGGTGCAGTGGCCGTAATCACTCATAAACAACCCGCCAAACATCCGGTCCACATGCTGCGGATAGTCGACATGCGGCCAGTAGAGACGGTGCATCTCCCCTCTTGCATCGAGGGTGGCCAGCATGCGGGCATTACCGACTACTGCATTGATCAGGTAAGGTTTCGCCAAGTAAGCCCCTCCTTAGGATGTCAAAGCTTAATCCCTAATTTTGCTGCCATTTCAACAACCCGGTCCAAAACACCTTCCCAGACGGACGGCGCATACCCCGTCGGACCCACCGGAAAAATCACGGCCCGTTTCCTGTCCGCCACATTATACCCTCTGAGCATCTTCTTCTGGGAATGTTCACCTTCCGCCGGCGCCAGCAGGTCAATCACATTTGGGTCATAATCGGTGTCCGTGCCCCCGCCGAAAGTAAACTGGCCAGGGCTGGCCATCACCGGCCGGAAATTGTCCGGCCCCTGTCCTTCCTGGGAACCAACCAGTACATAAAACATCCAGTTTTCCGGTTCACCGGGCAAATATTTGCGCGGCACCGTAACCCGGATAGTCTTTTTATCCGGTTTTACAATAGCTTTGATACCATCCGACCGGCCTTCCGATGCGGCATAGTCGGATGACGTATAAACAGCCGTCTGATTGAAACTGACCACTTTCAGCAGGTACTTCCATGGATGCCGAGGTGAAAAATTAACAAAGGCCCCTTCCCGGAAAGTCTCGATTTTACCTGTATCAGGGTCAGTGGAAATATATATCTGAAAGGTGGGGTGGCTGAAGCCTTCCGGCGCCCCCCAGGGGTTGGAGATGCGCCCCATTTCCAGATCAAATATATAATCATTTTCCAAGCGGGAAAAAGCAAATTTCGTCAG
>JBMOPI010000052.1:0-11459 GCA_049324975.1 Bacillota bacterium | reverse complement strand
TTTTGTCCAACCAGCCGCCGGCCCAAAGCAGGTACCCGCCCACTGCGGCCAGGACCGCCAGCGCCAGCCATTTCCACCGCATAGCCGCCGCCTCCTTTGCTGTTCAGTAATATTGGGATTAATCCTTTTAGTATTTATGCCGCGGATGAAGGGAAAATAACCATTTACGTCTTGTTTTCACGCACCGGTGAAGCTGCCTGCCCCCGTACCGCCGATACGGCAATCCCCAAAAGGTTTATCACCGCAGCAGTCAAAAAGACGAAGGTAAGGCTCTGTACAAAAGCCATCTTCTCCGGCAAAACCCGCCGCAGATATTCGTATCTGGTGTTAAACAGCGTAACAGCCAGGGCTACCCCCATGACCATACCGACATTCCTTACCGTGGCCACCACCCCGCCGGCCACGCCCAGTTTAGGCGGGGGTACGGTACCCATGACGGAACTGTTGTTCGGCGACTGAAAAAGGCCGGCGCCCACACCCATTAAGCCGGACCGCACAGCCACAGACCACAGGGGAGTATCTGTATCAAGCGTGGATAAAGCTGCCAACGCTACACTAACTACCGCCAGACCGCCGGTTGTAAGATATAACGGACCTATCCGGTCGGAAGCCCAGCCCGAGAGCGGTGCAACAACAAACATGGCCAAGGGAAATGGCGTCATCATCAGACCGATCTGGTAAGGTTTCAGCGCCAGCACTTTGTCCAGGTAAAAAGGCATCAGAAACAGGGCGAAGAACATGGTCACAAAGGATATCAGGCCGGCAGCATTACCGGCGAAAAACATCCTGTTTTTAAACAGGGCCAGGTCTATCATCGGCTGTTTTGCTTTTAATTCCACATAAATAAATGCACTTGACAAAATGACCGCCAAAGCTGCCAACCCCAGCACTGCCGGAGAAGTCCAGCCCAGCCGCTGGCCTTCCGACAGGCTGAAAAGAAAAGACGTAATGCCGCCTGCAAACAGCAGCGCCCCCGGAAAGTGAAAGGTCTGATTCCCGGCAATATCCTTGTCTTTCGGCAGCAGCATGATGCCGGCCAGGAAACCATAATGCCAATAGGGATGTTGATATAAAAAATCGACCGCCAGCCCAGCGCATTAACTAACAAGCCACCCAGACCGGGACCGGTCAGGCTGCCGGCAGCCACTACCGAACCGGCCATCCCAAGGGCCCGGCCCCGCTCCCGGGCCGGGAACACTGAGGTAACCAAACCCATGCCGTTGGCCATCAGCATGGCTGCCCCCACCGCCTGGACCACCCGGTATGCCGTCAGCTGCCAGACATTCCCGGCCAGCCCGCATAAAGCCGAACCGGTGATAAAGCCTAAAAAACCTACAGCGTAAACCTTATTTTTGCCCAGGATATCCGCCAGCCGGCCAAAAGCCATCAGGAGGCTGGAAATAGTCAACAGATAAGAAGTAACCACCCACTGCAAGGTCCCCAGCCCCACGTGAAACTCTTTTGCAATGACAGGCATGGCCACGTTCACAATACTGCCGTCCAGGGTAGCCATAAAAGTTCCTACCGACACTATAGCCAGCACCAGGTATTTATAATAAGGCTTTTCCCGCAAATTGCCGTAAACCACCACAAGCATCCTCCCAGCTAAACTCATGCTGCAAAATTAAAAAGGCTTCGCTGGCGTGAAGCGCCGAGTTAGCCTTTTTTATGCCGCAGGCGTACTATACTTTCCTGGGGTAGAACCGAGAGGCGCGCCTGAACGCCCCTCCCTTATTACCCGATATCGCCCCGGTCATCGTTGTAACCGGGATCCTCGGCCTTCCTTTTAAGCTTATACTGCCTTTTATCTTCATACATCTTCCTGTCCGCTGTACTCAACAGGTCATGCAGACCATCCGGGCCTCTCCCGGCGGCCCAGCCAATGCTGAGACTCATCTTCAGCACGCCCGGGTACTGGTTGTCCCGTTCATTCCACTTGCCGACCCGCTCTATAATCCTTTTATATACATGGCGCACATCTTTATCTGTGGTATCAGGCATCAGGATGACCATCTCATCTCCGCCGAAGCGGCAGACTGTATCCGCTTCCCGGACGCTTTCCCGCAGGACATCGGCCGCGGCCTGGATGATGTAATCACCCAACAGGTGACCGTGATAATCATTAATATGCTTTAAGTCGTTTACATCGATCATCATAATGGCCAGTGAGGTTTTCTTCCTTTTGGCATGGGCGATGGCATTGTTTAATAAATGGTCAAAATACTGCCGGTTATATAGCTTTGTCAGCCCGTCCAGTATAGCCATCTGCCGGGTCCGGGTGAACAGCTGGGCATTGTGGATGGATACGGCCGCCTGGTTGGCAAAAGTCATCAGGATACCCTGCTGATCCATCTCAAAGATGCTTTCTGTCTCACTCTCTACCACCAGCGCGCCGAGCATGGTATCCTGCTTCCTGAGCGGCAGGATTATGATCACGTTGCTGTTCGGCCGGTGCTCCATGTCATAAAACTGCTGCTGTCCGCGGCGCAGGGTAATTATCTGCCCGGACCTCACCGCACAGGCAATAACATTGTCAGGCGAACAGTAATCAATAACCGTGGGCGGCGGGCCTTCCAGCAGGCAGTCCATACTGGCCGCCGGAGTTAGCTCTTCTTTTTCCTCATCAAACAGGTAAATGGTGCCGGCAGTAAAGTTGATTACCTCCTGAGCCAGCAGTAAAATCTGAAACAGCGCGTCATTGATGTTCAACGAGGAATTCATGGCCTGGCTGGCTTTGTAGAGGGCCGATAATTCTCTTTGGGACTTGCGCAGGTGTTCCAGCAGTTCCTTATGCAGCGAAATGTCATGCACTGTCAGCATAGTTCCCACAAAAGTCCCGTCTTCATCCTGCACTGCCGTAACCCTGTTCTCCAGTAAAGGCTCCCCGTCCACGGCAATCTTTTGCCAGTGGCCGAGTTTGCCCTTTTTCATGTCTTTGATAATATGCTCGACTTTTGACTTAAGGCCTTCAGGGTGACAGCGGTAAACACTCCGTCCTATAATTTTACCGGCCTCGACATGTTTAAGGTTCTCAAAACCGGCGTTGCAGTATCTGACAATGCCCTGTCTGTCAACG
The DNA here is from genome assembly GCA_049324975.1 of Bacillota bacterium. Taxonomy (GTDB): domain Bacteria; phylum Bacillota; class Thermincolia; order Thermincolales; family CAZWUW01; genus JBMOPI01. Next base: position 8,383 of record JBMOPI010000052.1, on the reverse strand, counting down.
AAGACGACGCCCACACCCATATTTTCCAACAGGTGTTGGAATAAATTAATGTCAATTTCGCCGGCCATAAAAAAATCACCCTTCTGAGAAAAAAGTAAATCACTAAATTCAACTTTTTCTACTTATTATCCTCTTTTTCAGGGTGATTTTTCATAAAATCTGTTAATTTTCTTTTTCAAAATTCCTATAACCGCCTGATGCGCTTTATAGCAGGTGCGTTTTCATCGCCATGGGCAGTACCGCCTACCACCAGTTCCCTGATCAGCATAGTCGGCTGGGCGTCGGATACGGGCACACCCTGGCCGTCCTTACCGCAGGTGCCGATGGTATAACCCAGGTCGCTGCCGACCATTTCTACAATCTGTAAAGTTTCCGGTCCGTTTCCGGTAAGGGTGGCGCCCCGGACCGGGTAAGCCACTTCACCGTCCCTGATAACATAACCTTCGGCCACGTCAAAAACATAGTCGCCGTTGGTGGTGTTCACCTGACCGCCGCCCATCTTTTTGACCAGCAGGCCGTTTTTGACGTTCCCGATAATCTTCTCCGGGTCGTCCTTGCCAGGGGCAATTATGGTATTGGTCATCCGGGGAATGGGTTTGTCCTGGTATGATTCCCGGCGGCCGTTGCCGGTAGAGGTCCGTCCTTCCTTCATGGCGGTCAGGCGGTCATACATATAATCAGTTAGCTCACCATTTTCAATCAAGACCGTCTTCTGACCGGCCACCCCTTCGTCATCAAACCTGAAAAACCCGTATTTCCCGGCTATCGTGGCATCATCAATAACCGTAACATTGTCAGCGGCCACTTTTTGTCCTTTCCGGTTGGCGTAAACCGATAGCTTCTTTTGAACCAGGTCGGCTTCCAAACCATGGCCGCAGGCTTCATGGACCATGGTGCCGCCGGCCTCACCGGCCATCACTACCGGCATTTTACCGGCCGGCGCAGGCTTGGCCTCCAGCATCAGGAGCGCCCGGTTGGCCGCTTCCCGGGCCGCTTCTTCCGGTCCGGTTTTGTCAAACAGTTCAAACCCTGAAAAGCCGCCGACGGCGTTGTATCCTGTCTGAATCACCCCGTCCTGGGCAGCCACGGTATTGATCATAAACCGGGTGCGGACCCTCTCATCCTCCACAAGATCCCCGGCGGTATTGGCAATAGTCACTTTCTGAATCACATCACCCATGCCCACCATTACCTGTTTAATCCTGGCATCCAGGCCGCGGGCGGTTCTGTTGGCCCGCATCACCAGATCTACTTTTTCATCAATAGAAACGGTGTCCGGCCTTTTGATAATGTTGACATCAGCCGGGGGCAGCACTTTGCGCAGGTCAAAAGTCAGGTCTTTTTTGGCGCCGCCGGCAGCATGGCTTACGATTCTGGCAATCTCAGCCAGCCCTTCCCTGCTCAGGTCATTGGTATAGGCATAGGCCGTGGAATCACCGGAGATAACCCGCATCCCGGCGCCAACGTCGGTACCGGTGTTGATGCGTTCAATTTTGTCTGCTTCACAGGCTACCACCGTAGTTTTTTTCTCTTCAATAAAAATATCGGCAAAGTCCCCTCCGTTGGCCGTGGCCAGGGCGAGAACCTCCTGCAGATCACTTTTGGCTAACAACATCTACCCCACCTTTTTCCTTTTCTATGAGGTTATTGTATACTAACCTTCCGGCGCTTATACCTGCTGGGCGGCAAGGACTTCCCTGATTGTCTCCGCCGGTACGTCCGGCAGGATTTTCACCCGGCCGATGGCATCAGGGATGATAAACCGGATTTTGCCTGCCAGGACTTTTTTGTCATGGTACATACTTTCAATAATGTCGTCAACAGACAATCCGGTAAAATTCACCGGCAGTCCAAAGGCCTTGATGAGCGCCTCAATCTGTTCAGCCTCCGCTGTTTTGATCAGGCCCATTTTTCCCGCAACCCGGGCCGCGCTGACCATCCCGATGGCTACCGCCTCACCGTGGACATACTGCCGGTAATGGGTCAAAGCCTCAAAAGCATGGCCGAAGGTGTGCCCAAGGTTGAGGATGGCCCTTAACCCCTGCTCGGTTTCGTCCTGTTCCACCACCCCTGCTTTGATGTAGCAGGAAGCCTTCACAATATGCTCCAAGGCGCTGGTTTCCATAGCTTTAATGCGGTCCTGGTTATGCTCCAGATAATTAAAAAAGTCGGTATCCCAGATGATCCCGTATTTAATCACTTCCGCCATGCCGGCCCGGAACTCCCGCTCCGGCAGACTGCGCAGGACAGCGATATCACTAAAAACCAGCCGTGGCTGGTAAAAGCTGCCAATGATATTTTTCCCCCGGGGATGGTTTACGGCCACCTTGCCGCCCACACTGCTGTCCACCTGAGCTAAAAGAGTGGTGGGGACCTGGATAAAGTGTACCCCGCGCATAAACGTCGCAGCCACAAAGCCGGCCAGGTCACCGATGACACCGCCGCCCAGCGCAACTATACCGCACTGCCGGTCCAGCCTGGCGTCAAAAGCGCTGTCAAAAAGCCGCAACGCCATTTCCGGCGTCTTATACTGCTCCCCGTCCGGCACTTCGCCGACTGTAACCTCGTAACCGGCTTGTACCAGGCTGTTGACCACTGTCCCGCCATATAATTCCCGGACTGTTGGGTTAGTGACCAGCAGCAGCCGCTTCCCCGGCACCAGCCCCCGGACTTTTTCGCCAAGTTTGGACAGTATATTTTCACCAATATATATTTTGTAACTTTTCGCCCCTAAATCAACGTCAACTCTCTCCATCTTTCCTGCCTTTCTGCTATTTTGTCCTGGACTTGAATATAGCGATTACTTCATCCCGCACCTGTTCCGGGTTCTTCCCCGAAGTGTCGACAATTACGTCCGCCACCCGGTAAAACTGCTCTCTTTCCTGCAGAAGCTCTCTTATGGTAGCCTTAGGGTCTTCGGTAGCCAACAGGGGCCTGGTCTTCTTTCGGCGCACCCGCTCATAAATAACCTCCGGGCTGGCGGCAAGGCATACCACAACCCCGTTGGCCCGCAGATGAGTCATATTTTCCTGATTTAGGACGACCCCTCCGCCGGTGGCAATAACCCGGTTGTCCCCCTGCGCCAGCCGCCGGACGGCGGCCTGTTCTTCTGACCGGAAACGGATTTCCCCATATCTGTAAAAAATCTCGCTGACGGCAAGGCCGGTTACCTGCTCAATTTCTTTATCCGTATCGACAAACTCCATACCCAGTTCTCTGGCCACTTTTTTGCCCACAGTGGTTTTGCCGGTACCCATAAAACCTGTCAGCACCAAATTGGGCATTGATTTACACCTGCCTTATGTAATTGAGGTAACTTTCATAATTTCGTTTCATCTCAGCCAGGCTGTCGCCGCCGAACTTCTCCGTCATAGCCTCAGCCAACACAAAAGACACCGCTGCCTCCGCCACCACCGCTGCCGCCGGAACAGCACAGATATCAGACCGTTCAACAGAAGCCGTAAAAGGTTCTTTGGTCGCAAAATCCACGCTCCGTAAAGGTGTGTATAATGTCGGGATGGGTTTCATGGCCGCCCGCAGGACCAGCGGTTCACCATTGGTAATCCCGCCTTCAAGGCCGCCGGCGCGGTTGGTCTGCCGGAAAAAGCCCTTTTCCCCGCTGTAAAAAAGTTCGTCATGTACCTGTGACCCCGGTACCGCCGCAGCGCCAAAACCAAGGCCAACCTCCACGCCTTTGATGGCCTGGATGCTCATCACCGCCTGGGCCAGCCGGCCGTCCAGCTTCCTGTCCCATTGGGCATGGCTGCCCAGACCGACGGGTAACCCGTCAACCACAACTTCAAAAACGCCACCCAGGGAATCGCCGGCCTCCTTGGCCCGGTCAATTTCAGCCTTCATGGCGTTTTCGGCCGCCGGGAAAGCACATAATAGCTCTGATGCAGCCGCTTTTTCAGCTATGTCTGAAATGTCAGGGCCGGCCGCGGCACTGACTGCAGTTTCACGGTCATCAACCGTTACTGAGCCTATCCTTGTCACATGGGCAAACACCCGTACCCCGAACTCTTCCAGCAGCCTGCGGCCCACGGTGCCGACAGCCACCCGGGCGGCCGTCTCCCTGGCACTGGCCCGTTCCAGGATGTTGCGTATATCATTGTGGTTATATTTAATGGCGCCGGCCAAGTCGGCATGGCCTGGCCGGGGTTTGGTCACCACCCGTTCATCCAGCCTGGCCCCAGGTTCCGGTGACATAACCTCCTCCCAGTTGGTCCAGTCCCTGTTCTCAATCACCAGGGTAACCGGGCTGCCCAGGGTGAAGCCTCCCCTGACGCCGGAAGTGATGTTCACTTTATCCTTTTCAATCTGCATGCGGCCCCCGCGTCCGTACCCGGTCTGCCGGCGGGCCAGCTGGCCGTTGATATATTCCGCTGTCAGCGGCAATCCGGCGGGCAATCCCTCGACAATGGCCGTTAAGGCAGGACCGTGGGATTCGCCGGCGGTTAAAAATCTGAGCAAATTTACCACCTCCGAATGTTACCTTCTATTATGCCTCTTATTGCCATTGATGTCAATGAAACTAAGTTCCCCAACCCAGCGACCGCAAAAAGCTGATTACCGCACCCATGGCCAGGAACGGCCCAAAGGGAATCTTATGCTGCCTGGTCCGGCTCCGGGATACAATCAGCAAAACACCCGTGACCGCGCCGGCAAAAGCAGCCAGAAAAATAGCTGTCAGCACCCCCGGCCAGCCAAGGTAGATCCCCATTACCGCCCCCAGCTTGACATCCCCCATCCCCATGCCGCCGCGGGAAACAAAAGACACCAGCAGCAGAATCCCGCCGCCGGCCACACAGCCCAGGGACATTTCAAGCCAATCCGGCCGGCCCCTGACAAAACCAAGCAAAATTCCTGATATTATCCCGAATATCACCAGGCGGTTGGGGATAATCATTGATTTCAGATCAACAACAGCCACCACCAGCATCAACCCGGCCAGCACGGCCAGGGTCCAGTAATCCCAGTCCATTATAAAAAACAGAAGCCTCATGGTTTAGGCTCCTTCCTGTTCGGTCGTTTTTTCAAATGTATACTGAGATGATTTTTTTATCTGCAGCTTGTTTTTTATAAAATCCAGCAGGCTCCTGCTTTGCTCTTCCGCCAGTTTCTCTTCAATTTCGTCCTTCTCCGTTTGCAGGTCGGCCAGTTTGGCAGCCAGTTCCCGGCTTTCCAGCCGGTAAGCCTGAAGCTCCTGAATAATAGCGGAAAACATGAAAAATACGGTGGTTTTAAAATTATGGTCCACGCCGATGGCGCAGTTCAGGGAACGGTCCATCTCCAGCCGGCGCTTGGCGCCTTTAATAGTGTATTGTTCGGTTTGCAGCAGGTCTTTAATCTGAGCCAGGGTTTCCAGGCTCTTTTCGCTGAAACGCTTGTGTATGCCTTTGCCGGTCCGGAGATGTAAAAACTCGGCAAATTCCTTTTCCCAGAATCGCACCGTGCTGGGTTCCACCTCCAGAATGGTGCTGACCTGTTTTAAACTCAGGTAGTTATCCATAATGACCAGACCCTCCCCATTCTCTCTTGTCCACCATACACCCACCTTCGGGTGCCTTTTACCTAATTAGTTTCATCTCAAGAGACACAAATCCTGCCGTTGGAAGGGTAAAATTTTCAGACAATTTCATGCAACAATTGACAGTATACGATTTAATTACACTGTAAAATGTGCCGTCAGCGCCTGGCGCATTATACTTACCGGGGCTTTTTGCCCGGTCCAAAGTTCAAAGGCGATGGCCCCTTGGTACAACAGCATGCCCAGCCCGCCAAGTGTTTGTGCCCCGGCAGCCCTGGCCTTCTGCAGCAGGGTTGTCTCCGTCGGGTTATAGATCAGGTCCGCCACCAAGTGCCTGTTTCCGAGGAGTTCCACCGGCAAAGGCGGCATCGCTTCCGTACCGGGAAACATCCCAAGAGGGGTTGTGTTAACAATCAGGTCGGCTGCAGTTATCGCCCCGGCCAGCGCTTTTTCAGCCAGGTCAGTTACCTCTGCCGCAGCGCCGGTGTTGCCGGCCACCACATCGGCGATGGCAGTGGACCGTTCCGGCCGGCGATTGGCAATAGTGATTTTTTTGGCCCCCGCCAGGGCCAGTTGTACCGCCACTCCTCTGGCGGCGCCCCCGGCGCCGAGTATAAGCACTGTTTTTCCCTGCACCAGGAATCCGGCTTCCTCTTCCAGTGACCGCAGGAAACCCCGGCCGTCGGTATTGTACCCCGTCAGCCGGCCGTCCGTGTTGATAATGGTGTTAACAGCCCCGGTCAGCTTTGCCTCCGGTGAAATGTCATCAAGGATTTCCGCCACAGCCTCTTTATGCGGTATTGTTACATTGACCCCGCCCAGGCCCATGGCCCTGACCCCTGCCACTGCCGCCTTCAACTGCCCCGGCGGCACCGGAAAAGGTACGTAAACACAGTCCAGTCCACAGGCCTCAAAAGCCGCGTTATGCATCAGCGGAGAGGCCGAATGCTCCACCGGGTACCCGAATATGCCAAAAACCTTTGTCTTACCGGTAATTTTGGGCAGTGACATATAATCACCTCAATGCGTTTTTCGGATGGTATGGTGTTAAATCCGAATGACATTGCGCAGCAAGTTAGTCCTGCTTCACGGAGCGAGTTAAAAAAGAGTCTGGCCGGCTCCAGATACTGCAGCTATATTTGCGGAACAGACCTTTTTTAATGAGCGTAGTGTTAGCAGGACTACGCAGCGGAGCACCGGTCATGAGGATTTAATACCATACCAGCACGTTAAAAAGGCTTCGCTGGCGCGAAGCGCCGAGTTAGCCTTTTTTATACCACAGGCGCGTTATACTTTCCTATGGTGCAAAAAAATCATGTGACCAAAACGGTCACATGTAATATTTGACACTTCAGGGGAAACTCCTGCATTACATGGTAAAATGCATGGTCACCGCCAGGCCGTCTTCCAATTCGTCAAAATCAAGGTTATGTAAATGATAGCCTGATAAATTGGGGTCTTCCGCCTTGACCTGCTGCACTTCCTGTCGTAACAGGCGTAAAAATTGACCTGATTCCTGTAACTCTCTCTTCGAGGTGTCAACCAGCAAACGGGTTACGCTAATCTGGTTTTCCGGCAAGTAAATCCCCCTTTTCCATATTTTTTAAATAAATTACCCCGCTTTTATCTATCTATGCATTGTTTACCAAAATAATTACGAAATGAAGCAAAAAACGGCCCTGGCCGGACCGTATCATTCCTTTTGCAATAAACCTCGTTTTGCCATGCTTTTTAATATTCTTTTTTCCAGCAATCTTACCATCTTGGTGCCGATAAATTCCCGGCGGCTTACCGGGGCAACGAGAACAGTATATAAGCCGAGACGGTTTCCGCCAAGCACATCGGTAAAAATCTGATCACCGACCACGGCCGTTTCGCCAGGCACAGTCCCCATTATCTCCAGCGCCTGCCGGAAAGGTGTGCGGCGCGGTTTCCTGGCCCGGGATATAGCGGGAATGCTGAGCGGATCTAATAATGAACGCACCCGCCGGTCAAAGGCGTTGGAAACAACACATATTTTAAGCCCGCTGTCCTGCAGCCGTTGAAGAAATGAAACCTCCTCCGGGGCCAGGTTTTTGGCTTTCCATGGCAGGATTGTGTTATCCAGGTCAAAAATTACGCCTTTAATCCCTTTGCCGGAAAGGTATTCCGGCGTCAGGGCCGCAACCGAAGTCACGTATATTTGGGGGCAGAGCTTACGCAGCATATAATTTTCTCCTCAGAACGTGATGCCAATATTATACCACAAATGTGGCCTTTTCCAAGCATATGGGAAAAATGTACAGTAAACGTTTCGTTTGCCTTGTTATTGACACCATTCCTTTCCATATGAACAAGGTTTGCATATTGAAATCACTCCAATAGACATACCGATTGATTATGATAACATTGTACAACAAGATCAAAACGCCAAAAAGAACAATATCCGTAGAGCAGATAAAATTTACGGATTTAACATTCCGTCAGCTGAATTATTAAAAATTGCAGAATCAATGGAAGATCTTTAATTAATTATATCTAGCCCGAATACGGCGAGAAAGTCCTTGCTTTCTCGCTTTTTTTTATTTTTCACCTTAATCATTGATTTGTAAACAAAAAGAAGCCATGGTAGCCAAACGTAAATTTGTTGGTTCTGTCAAGTATTTTTGCACGTTAGCACTCACGTGTATTCCCTCAATCATAAACCTTTTTTCAAACACAGTCTCTATAGTTTCATCAGGAATAGCTTTCAATCCAGCCCAGGAAATCATGACCACCCGCTCAGCGGGTGGTTTGCTCTAGCCCTATAAGGGCTGATGCTAGGCTGAGCCTGAAGGCTCGCTGAAAATTTCGCCAGCCGCGCACCTCCACAAA
>JBMOPI010000051.1:0-11572 GCA_049324975.1 Bacillota bacterium | reverse complement strand
CTGATCTTAAAAGCTGAATCCTTTTTGAAAGGCAAAACTGCAGAGACTGTAATTCAGGAAGTGGTTAACCAGACTCCACTGACCCTGTAGGGGGAATACCATGGATTATCCGGGCATCGTCAAAACTTTTTTCTGGTTGGCGGCAACCTACCTGTACGCCCATCTGGTGGGCGGCCGGCTGGCGTCGTTTATATTTTATATCAGCGTAATAGTTATCGCTGTCTCGGTCTTGTGGTTTAAAATACTGGCCGGGATAGAAGTAACCTGTGTGGCGGACCGGAAAGTCTCTCAGGTAGGGCAGCCGGTACGGTTGAAGATCAGTATCCGGAACAAGACCATCCTGCCGGTGCCCTGGCTCAGGTGCTGGGTGGAACAGCCGACAACGGTCAAAAGTGAGGAACGGTATCAATGTTATCATTTATCTTTGCGCCCGCGGGAGTGTTGTGATTTTTCCGTGGAAATCCCCTGCCTGATCCGGGGGGAGTTCCGGCTGGGCAATATTACCCTGCAGTCCGGCGATCTTTTCGGTGTCTTTGAGGATCAACGGGTGTATACGGAAGAACTGGAATTGTTGGTTTTGCCGGAGATTACGCTGCTCAATAACAAGGGGTACGGGGAGACGGTGCACATGGCCGGTGACCATACTGTCAACCTGAAAAGCAGTATCCGGGGAACCGGACTGTTCGGTGTCAGGAATTATTACAGCGGGGACGCTATGAACCGTATTCACTGGAAAGCCTCGGCCCGGAACCGGAAGCTCCTGGTTAAGGAATTTGAACAGCAGCGTTCCCGGGAAATGGTGATTATACTGGACCTGAACAGGGACAGTTGTTTTGGTCCGGAACCGGAAACGACTCTGGAGAAGGCCGTCAGTATTGCTGCTTCCATTGCGGGCACCGGCCTGAAAGAGGGTAATCAGGTAGGACTGGTGGCCCTGGGTGAGGAGCGGGTATATCTGCGGCCCCAAACCGGCAGGGGCCACCTGGGGATGGTCCTGGAACGGCTGGCCCGGGTTAAGGCCGACGCCACGGACTGTTTTGCGGACACTGCTTACCGGGAGAGCACCGGGTTCCCCAAAGGGGCCCGGATGGTATTGGTTACCGCCCGGATTACACCCGAGCTGGTCGAGCGATTGTACCAGATGGCGGCCAGGGGATATCACTGCACACTGATTTTGCTGAAAGCCGAAACCTTTGAGGCCGGCGCCGGGGACGAGTTTCAGCGGACGCGCCTGTTAAGCCAGCTGCAGGGGAAAGTCCCTGTTTTTCTCGTGTCCCGGCAAACCGACCTGCGGGTAAACCTCGGAGGGGTGGAATATGGAGCAGGTTAATCTGAGGCAGGCAAGGTCCTGGCTGCCCCTGTTGGTTTTCGGATACTTTGAATCCCTGCGGCGGTCGACGTTTTTGGCCTTCGGCTGGGTGGAACACGGGATAACTTTTATTATAGTAACATTACTGGTAATTTTTCTGGCTGTTACGGATATGGAACCTGTAAACCGGGTACGGTTATGGGTCACCAGGGTGATAACACTGCTTTACATTGCCCTGATCGGATATTTCGCTTACTTACATGAACCGGGCCGCAAGTCTTTTATTACCGGCCTTTTATTCGGGGTGCCGGATTTTGGCCAGGGAGCCCTGGATTCTGTGGAAGCGGCAACTTTTTCCTTTTTTTTGATTTTCGGTTACGGAGTGCTGGTTTTTCTAATCAGTAATTTTATTTTGGAAAAGCAGAGTTACCTTGAGATCTTTGCGGCCAGCACTATGCTGCTGGGGGTGGAGATTGCCGTGGCGGACCATAAGCTTACGGCGCCGGTGGTTGTCCATGTTTTTTTTGTACTGCTGCTGAGGAACCAGCTGCGCCTGCTGGAGGTTGCCTGTACCGGTGAAACGGTAAATGCTAAGAATATCAGGACTGTGAGCAGCGGCTGGTATATTGCCGGCGCCGCCGTGGCGCTGGTGGGGATAGGACTGGCCCTGCTGCTCCCGGCCCAGGATGCAGACCTGCGGGGTGTCTGGGAACGGCTGAAACCTGTAAACCAGGCACGGTTGGTGGAGTCTCCGACCGGTTCGGACGGTGAAGGGGACCAGCGGGACTCGTTTTATTATTTTTGGGACCGGCTGAATGACTTTGAACTGCGGGGCAGCCTGAGCCTGGACAATGCGCCGGCTATGTGGGTCAAAGCGGCGAAACCTTTTTACTGGCGGGGAGAAACCGCAGATTATTATACCGGCCGGGGCTGGCGCACCACAGCGGAAATAGAGGGCGAAAATGTTTCAGGCAAGGGCCTGCCCAATCCGTATTCCAAATATGCCGACGTCAGGCGGGTTGAGCAGACTTTTGTCCTGGCGCCCGGGATGACCTCCAAGGTGGTTTTTGCCGCCAATACCCCCGCGGTGGTGGAAGTCCCGTCCGGGAAGTTCAAATGGGACGGGTCAGGCAATGTTTTCACCGATTACCTGCAGGCGGGCAGCACATACAGAGTAGTGTCGTATATGCCCCGTTTTGAACCGGCCATACTGCGCAAATCTTCCACGTCATATCCCGTGGACATCAGAAACAAGTACCTGCAGCTGCCGGAGAACCTGCCGCCCCGGGTAAAGAAAAAAGCCCGGTCGGTGACGGCCCGGCAGGGCAACACTTATGATAAGGCCAAGGCCCTGGAGAGGTACTTGTCGACAAACTTTCCTTACGATCTGACCGTAGATGCGACTCCTAAGAATATGGATGTGGTGGATTATTTCCTCTTTAACCTGAAAAAAGGTTACTGTACCTATCACTCCACGGCAATGGTGGTTATGCTCCGTTCCGTCGGCATCCCGGCCCGCTGGGTCAAAGGGTACATGACCGGCAGCCCCGATGCCGCCACCGGGGTTTATGAAGTGACCCAGGCGGATGCCCACGCATGGGTGGAGGTGTATTTTTCCGACTTTGGCTGGATTCCTTTTGAGCCTACCGCTTCCTTCAGCCTGCCGGAAACCCAGGCAGCAAGTGTGGAAACGGAGCAGCTGGCCGAGGAGGCAGGCCCGGTGGGGGAGATCGCGGAAACCGCTGAACTGCCGCCGGAAGAGGAGGAAATAACGGCCCGGTCTATGATATTCCTTGCGTTTTTTGCCATAATAAGCGGAGGGGTTGTTTTGTGGTTTTTCTTTGTGCGGAAAAAACGGTTCAACGCCATGGAAAAACACGACCAGGTCAGGGATGTCTACCTGGACCTGCTCGCCCTCCTGCAGTATTTAGGCTTCCCCAGGGGGGAAACGGAAACCCCGTACGAATATGCGCGGAGTCTAAGGGACAGGCTGCCTGCTGAACATCAGGACATTATGGTTATCACGGAACTTTATATCCGGCACCAGTATGGTAAAACCGTGATTACGGAAGCTGATACGGAACAGGCCAAAGCCATCTGGCGCAGGCTTTCGGATAAGTTTTTAAAGAAGCGGAAGGATTGAAATTTAGGTTGATTTCTGATATAATGACGAAATTCAAAGAGTTTAACTGAAAAAGGTTGGGAGGAACTTCATGCATCAGGATATGGAGCGGTGCCTGATTTCCGCAGGGGAAATTCAGGCCAAAGTGAAGGAAATGGCGCAGAGGATTTCTGCCGATTACCGGGGGAAAAACGTGCTGGTGGTTGGCATTCTCAAAGGGGCCGTACTCTTTATGGCCGATTTGGTGCGGGCACTGGATATTCCGGTATGTATCGACTTTATGGCTGTTTCCAGCTACGGTTCATCCACCGAGTCTTCAGGCGTGGTCAGGATTATGAAGGACCTGGACCAGAGCATTGAGGGGAAACATGTATTAATTGTGGAAGACATTATTGACACCGGGTTAACCTTAAAATACCTGGTGGAGAACCTTGAGACAAGGCGGGCGGCCTCGGTAGAGGTTTGTACACTGCTTGATAAACCAGACCGGCGGAAGATTAAGGTGGACGTGAAATACAACGGTTTTACGGTTCCGGACGAGTTCCTGGTGGGCTACGGCCTTGATTTTAATGAGCGCTACCGGCACCTGCCGGAGGTATACGTACTAAAAAAAGAGGTATACAGCAGTTAGGAGGACAGTGAAAATGGCGGAAAACAGGGAAATGGTCCTGGTGCTGGATTTCGGCGGGCAGTATACCCAGCTTATCGCCCGCAGAATCAGGGAATGCAAGGTTTACTGTGAAATTATGTCTTATAGGACTCCGCTGGCCAAAATAAAGGAACTTGCCCCGAGAGGGATAGTGTTTTCCGGGGGGCCGTCCAGCGTTTACGTGGAAAATGCGCCGGTTTCCGATCCGGCGATTTTGGAGCTGGGGATCCCTGTATTGGGTATCTGCTACGGCATCCAGCTGATGGCCCAGCAGATGGGAGGGAAAGTAGGCCGGGCGGAAAACCGTGAGTACGGTAAAACCTGCCTGAATGTGTTGAAAACCGATGACATGCTCTTTACTAACCTCCCATCTGAGCTGCAGTGCTGGATGAGTCACGGTGATTATGTGGAATGCCCGCCGCCCGGTTTTGAGGCCACAGCGCGGACCCGGCACTCACCGGTGGCGGCTATTGCCGACCCGAGACGGAAGCTCTACGGAGTACAGTTTCATCCGGAAGTGGTGCATACGCCGCAGGGGAAGGAAATCCTGCAGAAGTTTCTGTATGAAGTATGCGGCTGCAGCGGCAGCTGGACTATGGAGTCCTTTATTGAACAGGCAGTGCGGGAAATCAGGGCCCAGGTAGGCGACAAAAAGGTGCTCTGTGCCTTAAGCGGCGGTGTAGATTCCTCGGTAGCCGCGGCGATGGTGCATAAGGCGGTGGGGGACCAGCTTACCTGTGTTTTCGTTGACCACGGCCTGATGCGTAAAAACGAAGGGGAACAGGTGATTAAAACCTTCCGGGACCAGTTCCACATCAACCTGGTAGCGGTGGACGCCGCCGACCGGTTCCTGAGCAAGCTGGAAGGTATAACGGAACCTGAAGAGAAACGGAAGATTATCGGCAACGAGTTTATCCGGGTATTTGAGGAAGAGGCCCGGAAGCTCGGGGAGATAGATTTCCTGGTACAGGGCACCCTTTATCCGGATGTGGTGGAGAGCGGCACCGACACTGCCGCCGTTATCAAGTCCCACCATAACGTGGGCGGCCTGCCGGAAGACATGCATTTTGAGCTGGTGGAACCGCTGAAATGGTTGTTTAAGGACGAGGTGCGGCAGGTAGGCGAAGAACTCGGCCTGCCGGAGGCTATTGTCTGGCGGCAGCCCTTCCCCGGACCGGGACTCGCCATCCGGGTGCTTGGCGATATTACCCGGGACAAGCTGGACATTGTCCGGGAAGCAGACGCCATCCTGCATGAGGAGATTATCAGGGCCGGCCTGTACCGTGAAATCTGGCAGTTTTTTGTGGTCCTGCCCAGCATGCGCAGCGTAGGGGTAATGGGTGACGAGCGGACTTACAGTTATACCGCCGTGGTCCGGGCGGTGACCAGTCATGACGGCATGACCGCCGACTGGGCACGGATACCGTATGATGTGCTGGAAAGTATTTCGTCAAGGATTGTAAATGAGGTGAAAGGCATCAACAGGGTGGTGTATGACATTACCTCCAAACCCCCGGCAACCATTGAGTGGGAGTAGGGGTTGAAGCGGTAAATTAGAGGTTTGATGGGGTTTGCGAGAGTTTGATATCTAAGAGTGGGGGTTTTGATTTCCTCGTATTTTTGAGGACATCTTAACCCCCTTTTGTTTTATCAACTCTGATTTATTCTGCAAAAGCGGTGCCAAATTAATTTGCAAAATCACACTGCTGTTTTTTTACATTATGCAAATTTTGTTACCTTTTAGTTTTCAACAAACAAAAGCTTAACAAGTTCATTATACCAGGTTCTCAATTATTACCAACGAGTGTTACCGTCGGTGCGTATCTTTTGCCACAGCTTGTGCGCAAATCTTAAGCGACAAAAACTGTAAATGAACGAAAGTCGAGAGCCACAGGACATTCTCCTGTGGCTCTGGCTTTAAGACGGCTTGCCGAGTAATTCAATAAATTTTTGAGCGGCGACTGGGACAGGCACATTGATATTTGTGATAATGCCCAGACTTCTTTGCGGTATTTTCTCCTTAATCTTTAGGATAAACACCTCCTTTTCTGCCAGTTCCTTCTCTATGTAATCTTTTATCACCAATGAGATGCCCAGCCCTATTTTAGCCAGTTCCACCAGCAGGTCAACACTGCCCAGTTCAATTTCCGGCGTAATCCGTACGCCTTTTTTTTCTAAGAAGGCATCAATAAAATTCCTGGTGGTCGTGTTTTTTTCCAGCATCAGCAGAGGGTAATGCGCCAGTTCTTTTAGGGAGACGGTCTTGTTTTTAAGATGGGTAAAGCTCTTGCCGGCAACAAAAACATCCTGGACCGTCCGGACCTTTTTTACCGACATATTCTTGTCGACACCTTTTTCGGGAAGGTTTACCACACTGACATCGACGCTGCCGTTCCCAAGCAGTTCCATACATACCGGCGAAGTCCGGTTGGTGACCCGGATTTTAATCTGGGGATAGAGCCGGTTGAATTTTTGAAAATAAGGCAGCAGGTAATATTTGCATATAGTATCGCTGGCGCCGATCCTTACCTCACCCTGTTTTAAAGAATGGACTTCACTGATGCCGCGCTCTCCGGCCTTGATGAAATTAAAGGCCTGTTCCACGTGCTTATAGAGGATTTCACCCTCCTGGGTCAGTTTAACCTGTTTGGTATTCCTGATAAAAAGCCGGCACTGCATTTTTTCCTCCAGCAGCCTGATGGACTGGCTGACCGCCGACTGGGAAATGTATAACCGGCCGGAAGCCCCGGAGAAGCTTAATGTTTTGGCTACGTAGTAAAATACCTTATACAGTTCAAGGCTGATATCCATTAATAAGCACTCCTTATAAATAATATTAGAATTATTAACTACACTTATTAATTTTATTATGTTAAAATCAAAATGTAAAGCTAGCGACAGGCTAAGAAAGAATTTACGGGGAGGATACAGATGAGCGGAGTGCGCAGGATTTACGTGGAAAAGAAAAAACCCTTTGCCGTGGAAGCCGGGAGTTTATACGCTGATCTGAAAGAAAACCTGGGCATCGGGGGGCTGACAGGTGTAAGGATAATTAACCGGTATGATATTTCCGGCATTTCCGATGAAGAATACGAAAATGCCCGCCATACTATTTTTTCCGAGCCCCCGGTGGATTACGTCTGTGATGAAACTCTGAAGGTTGGCGCGGACGACCGGATATTCGCCATGGAATACCTGCCGGGGCAGTATGACCAAAGGGCAGATTCTGCTGCCCAGTGTATACAAATCCTGGCACAGAAAGAACGGCCTGACATATTTTCGGCCAAGGTAATCATCCTGCAGGGGCAAATCTCTGACCGTGAATTTGACCAGATAAAATCCTACTGCATCAACCCGGTTGATTCCCGGGAGGCTGTGCTGGACAAGCCTGCCACTCTGGAGATGGCCTGCGAAGTGCCAGCCGATGTGGAGGTTATTGAAGGTTTTACCGCTATGGCTCCGGCGGGACTGCGGGACTTAATGGACGGAATGAGCCTGGCCATGAGTTTTGCCGACATGGAGTTTATCCAGGCATATTTCCGGGATACTGAGCAAAGGAATCCTACCGTTACGGAAATCAGGGTGCTGGATACCTACTGGTCCGACCACTGCCGCCATACCACCTTTTTGACCAGGGTTGAGGATGTGGCCATTGAACAGGGGACTTTTGCGGGGCCCGTAGAAACGGCTTATCAGGAATACCTGACATCAAGAGAGTATGTGTACGGGAATCAGGAGAGAGACGTATGCCTGATGGACATTGCCGTCATGGGCATGAAGGAGCTAAGAAAAAGAGGCCTGCTGGCGGACCTGGACGAATCTGATGAAATTAACGCCTGCAGCATCGTGGTTGATGTTGACGTGAACGGCCAAAATGAAGAATGGCTGGTGATGTTCAAAAACGAAACCCATAACCACCCTACGGAGATTGAACCCTTTGGCGGCGCGGCCACCTGCCTGGGGGGCGCCATCAGGGACCCGCTGTCCGGGCGGACCTATGTGTACCAGGCCATGCGGGTCACCGGCAGCGGCGACCCCAGGGCTAAAATTGAAGATACCCTGCCCGGCAAACTGCCGCAGCGGAAAATTACCACCGGCGCGGCTGCCGGGTACAGTTCCTACGGCAACCAGATCGGCCTGGCCACCGGCCAGGTGGCGGAAATCTACGACGAAGGCTTTGTTGCCAAGAGGATGGAGATCGGTGCGGTCATCGCCGCCGCTCCGAAGAAGAACGTCGTCCGGGAAGCGCCGGCGCCGGGGGATGTGGTTATCCTTGTGGGCGGCCGGACCGGTCGCGACGGCTGCGGCGGCGCCACCGGCTCTTCAAAGGAGCATACAGAAGATTCTATCCTGACATGTGGGGCCGAAGTGCAGAAAGGGAACCCGCCGGAGGAAAGAAAAATTCAGAGACTGTTCAGAAACCCCGAGGTCAGTACCATGATCAAGAGGTGCAACGATTTTGGCGCCGGCGGTGTTTCCGTGGCTATCGGGGAACTGACCGACGGTCTCACAATCAATCTGGATGCGGTGCCCAAGAAATACGAAGGCCTGGACGGCACCGAGCTGGCTATATCCGAATCCCAGGAGCGGATGGCGGTGGTGGTGGCCAGGGCAGATGCGGAGCGGTTTATCGCCTTTGCGCGGGAGGAAAACCTGGAAGCCACCATGGTGGCCGAAGTGAGCGGGAGCCGCCGGCTCAGGATGATGTGGCGGGGTAAGACCATTGTTGACATCAGCAGGGATTTCCTGAATACCAACGGGGTTAAACAAACCACGAAAGTTGCCGTGGCTGCCCCGGATGGGGAGCAGGATTATTTTAAGACCGTGCCGGCGGCAGTAGAAAAAGAGCTGGCCGGCGGTCAGGAGCCGGACAGTTTAAAAAAGGCCTGGCTGGCCAATTTACAGGACTTGAATGTATGCAGCCAAAAAGGGCTGGTGGAACGCTTTGACAGCACCATTGGCGCCGGCACCGTTCTGATGCCCTTCGGCGGCAAATACCAGGCTACCCCGGCAGAAGGCATGGTGGCCAAGATCCCGCTGCTGGCCGGCGAAACCACCGCCGGCACGGTGATGACTTACGGTTATAACCCGCAGCTGGCCAAATGGAGCCCCTTCCACGGCGCCCTGTACGCCGTGGTGGAAGCGGCGGCCAAGGTAACAGCCATCGGCGGGGATTACAGAAAAATCAGGCTTACCCTCCAGGAATACTTTGAAAAGCTGGGCCAGGACCCGGTCAAATGGGGGAAACCGTTCAGTGCCCTGCTGGGAGCTTTTTACGCGCAGAAGAAACTGGGCATCCCGGCTATCGGCGGCAAGGACAGCATGTCCGGCACCTTCAAGGATTTGCACGTGCCGCCGACCCTGGTGGCTTTTGCGGCGGCGGCATTGGATGTCACTAAGGTTGTTTCGCCGGAATTTAAACGGGCTAACAGCAAAGTGGTGCTGGTCCCAATTACCCGGGATGAGCAGGAAATGCCTGATTTTGCAGCGGTGGAGAGAAACTTTGCGAAAACCGCTGAACTTATACAGGCGGGTAAAGTTTTAGCGGCGCAAGTCGTGAAAACAGGCGGCCTGGCGGCTGCTGTAAGCAAAATGAGTTTTGGCAACAGGATCGGCATGGCTTTTGCAGATGAGGTTGACCCACGCAGCCTGTTTACACCTGATTATGGTTCAATAATCCTGGAGATGGATGAAAATGAAGACCTGGCCGCGGCTTTTGGGCCGGTGGAATACAGAGTGTTAGGGTCAACCCGGGAGCGGACCGCTATCACAGTAAACGGCACAGAAATAAGTATTGATGAAGCTTTCGCCGCCTGGGAACAGCCCCTGGAAAAGATATTCCCTACCAAAGCGGAAGAGATTACCGGTCAGCCAAAGAGCATCGCCTGTGACCGGAGAAATGCCGCCAAGCCGGCTGTGGTTGTAGCCCGGCCAAGAATTTTTATTCCGGTTTTCCCGGGCACCAACTGTGAATATGATTCCGCCCGGGCCTTCGAAAAAGCCGGCGGCGTGGTAGAGACCCAGGTTATCAGGAACTTGTCTGCGGACGAAATAGAAAAGTCAATCGAGGTTATGGTTAAGAGTATTGAGAATTCGCAGATTATCATGATCCCGGGTGGTTTCAGCGCCGGCGACGAGCCGGACGGTTCCGGCAAGTTTATCGCCACGGTTTTCAGAAACCCCAGGGTCAAAGAAGCCGTTATGAAGCTCCTTAAGCACAGGGACGGGCTGATGCTGGGCATCTGCAACGGTTTCCAGGCCCTGGTCAAACTCGGCCTGGTGCCTTACGGGGAAATCATCGACATTACAGAAGCCTGCCCCACCCTGACTTTTAACAAAATCGGCCGCCACGCATCCTGCCTGGTCCGGACGAAAGTGGTTTCCACCCTGTCGCCCTGGTTTAACAATGTTCAGGTTGGGGATGTGCATACTATCGCTATCTCCCACGGTGAAGGGCGGTTTGTTGCCGGTGAGGAAGAAATCAACCGGATGATTAGCAGCGGCCAGGTTGCTACCCAGTATGTTGACCTCAACGGCAATCCCACTTATGATATTGCGTATAACCCCAACGGTTCCATGCACGCCATTGAGGGTATCACCAGCCCGGACGGCAGGGTGCTGGGCAAGATGGGTCATTCGGAAAGGAGCGGCGCCAATGTGGCGGTTAATGTCCCGGGAGAGAAGGACCAGAAGATCTTTGAAGCGGGAGTACGGTATTTTAAATAGTAATCAGTGGGGAGTGAAAAACCCTGTCGGGAGTTATCCGGCGGGGTTTTTCATTTTGTGCCTGCAGCAATAAAATAAATGACATAATTTTTAGAATGGACCATATATAAATGTGCAGGGACTTTGGGTTATTTAAGGCAAATCAAAGGCTCAAAAGCATTCGTCTGCCTGGGGAAAAATTCGATGAGGAACAGCGGGGGTGGAGGAAATAAGAAAACTTAATGCCTGTATCGGTATTCCGGATACTCTGAAGGAAGCTGGGATGCCTGAGGATAAGTTCCTGGCCGGGCTCAGGGAAACTTCAGAAGCTGCCCTGGGCGGTCCCTGCACCGGCACGAACCCGCGCAAGCCGACTGTGGAGGAGATCATGGAAATATACAGGGCAGCGTACTTCGGCCGTGAATTTTTAGTTTACATGCCCCTTATACCTGTTTCCCTGTTCAGTGCGAGGAAAAGCCGGATAAACCAGCCGGAAGTGGAAGATTACGGACCGGGCTGTTCAGGTAACAGCGGGGTATAAGAATTTAACGGTAAACGGCTTGAGGGGCAGGTTAAGGACCTGCCCCTTTGATTATCTTTTAAGATTTCCCGGCCGCTTAGAAATTATTGGCTATGTAAAATTATTGACATACACAGACTGGCTTGTTATTTTAGTTTAGGGATATTTTTTTTGCATTATTGTTATTTTAAGTAGTCTCTCGGAAAAGCCTTGAAACAATATGAGGATTTTTGACCAAAAGGGGCAATATTGTTAGTTTTTAAGCAG
>JBMOPI010000050.1:0-11741 GCA_049324975.1 Bacillota bacterium | reverse complement strand
GTATCGGGGTTATCGATATTGGGACAAATTCAACGCGCTTTTTGGTGACGGATACTTCCGGAGGCTTATTGCGGGTTATCGGCAGTGGCCTGATCAGTACAAGGCTGGGGGAAGGACTGGCCTCCGGGGCATTGGCGGACCGGGCGGCTGATCGGACTATTGCGGCGCTCAAGCAGTTTATGGCCCAGGTGAGGCGCCTGCAGCCAGACCGGGTAGCGGCTGTAGCTACAAGCGCGGTGCGGGACGCGGCCAACAGGGACGCTTTTTTGCGCCGGGTAAAAGATGAGACAGGTTTGGCTGTCCAGGTACTTAGCGGCCCCGAAGAAGCCCGGATGAGCTACCTGGGTGTGGTGAAAGGCCTTAATGCGCCCATGGAGCGCGCTCTGGTCATCGATATCGGCGGTGGCAGCACAGAGTTTATCTGGCGTAATGATACAGGCGATATCTCATATCGGAGTACACAGGCAGGTGCGGTCCGGATGACGGAAGGCGGGCATGGCTTGAAAAAGATAAGAGACGTTCTCCGGCCGGTAATCGTCGAAATATCAACCGCCCGCCCCCGGAACATGGTAGGCGTAGGAGGCACTGTAACCACACTGGCGGCGATAGACCAGGCGCTTGACCCTTATAACCCTGAAAAAGTACACGGTTATTACCTGAGCAAAGAAAAAATAATGACCGTATTAAGGGACCTTACAGCCAAAAACCCTGAGGAGAGAGCCGGGATACCCGGTCTGCAGTCTGAGCGGGCCGATATTATTGTGGCCGGCGTGCAGATAGCGGTTGTTATCCTGGAAGAACTGCGCCTCCCGGGGATCACGGCGTCTGAAACCGATATCATGTATGGTGTTGCCTATAATTTACTGGAAAAAATATACGGCTGATTGGGGAAAATTTTTGTTAAAATTCTGTGTCCGGCGGCATATATATTATAGAAAATGTCTTGTAGAAGGGCAGGCTCGTGACCTTGGTGAAAAAAGGGGGATCTGCATGGGCTGTCATAATCAGTTTGAGTACCGTAGATTTGCCGCCGTGCTTTATGAAAAAGACAGCCGTTATTCCTTAAGCCCCACCAGGCGGTCACGTGGTTATGCCCGGATTGAAGCAGAGGGCAATAAGGGTTGGCTGCTCACCCAGGTAAAAAATCTCCGGCCCTTTAGCGGCAAGAACCTTAACGGCACGAGAAACCGTTACCGGCTCCGTCTTATCGGTGAACGTGACGGTAAAATGTTGCCGGTCAATGCCGGGCCTCTTGATATGAACAGGAGGGGCACCGGTGAACTCCGGTGGGATTTTGAGCCTCACAATGTCGGTGGTTCAGGGCTGACTATTGACGATTTTATGGGGGTAGAGGTTTTTATCCAGGATGATACCTCCCATATATATGGCAGCGGTTATCCCGTCCTGTCAGGTTTTATCGAACTGCTTGAGGCTCAGACTTCAGAATACCCGAATCTTGAAAAAATAAAGCCTTTTGGTGACATGCCCGGGCATGCCTGGTGGAAGTCCTACCTTCCTCTTGACGCGTCTGGAAAGACCGCCTGTCAGAGGAATCCCCACACTAATCCGGGATACATTGCCGGGCCCGTTTTTCAGGGCCACCAGCTAATCGGTCTGCAGTATGACGAGAAAGGGGGGGTAAAGTATTTAGTGCACGGCGTTCCTGGGATGTTTTGCCAGGAAGACCAGCCGTTCCGGGGAAAAACCGGTTATGTCCACTGGCAGCCGTTGCCCGGCCAGGGTTATCAGGCCGGCAACTACGGCTATTGGTTAATCCACATAGACGTTAACACAGGGGAGGTGGTGTTCCCGGTTGATGCAACCCCGCCCCCGTCCTGTACCGAATGTTTGCGGGAGCGGGACATATTTAACACAAAGAAAGCACCCGGTATATGAACCGGGTGCTTTATATTTTATTTAAAATAGTCCGGGCTGTATCAAGGAGCAGCTCCACAAATTCCGGTGCGTCCCCTTCGGCATAAATCCTCAGCAGGGGTTCAGTGCCGGAAAATCTGAACAAAAGCCAACCCCGGCCATAAAGGTACTTAAAACCGTCCAGGTCACGAAAATCAGAGATATTTAACGCTGCCAGCTCCGGGCATGCACCTGTGGAAATCATCTGTACCAGTTTGTCCCGCTGTTCCGGAGCAAGCTTCAGGTCCAGGCGGCGGTAATAATGAGGACCCAGTTCCTGCATCAGGCCGGCTATCAGTTCCTCCGGCGGATGTCCGGACAAAGCCACCATTTCCAACAGGAACAGTCCGGCCAGGATGCCGTCCCTTTCCGGCAGGTGATTTTTGAAACCAAGGCCGCCGCTTTCTTCCCCGCCAATGAGAATATCGTCTTTCAAAAATAGTTCACAGATGTATTTAAACCCGATTGGCGTTTCAAATAACGGTAATCCAAATTTATAAGCAAGTTTATCAATCATTTCGGTGGTGGAGAAGGTTTTCACCACCCCGCCGCGCCATCCTTTGTTTTCTGCCAGATATTTAAGCAGCAGGGCAAAAATCCGGTGGGCATCAATAAACCTGCCTTTACTATCCACAGCGCCGATGCGGTCGGCATCGCCGTCCAGGGCCAACCCGATCAGGGCGTCTGAGTCGGGGACGGCGCCGGCCAGGGCGTCAAGGTTTTTGGCGATGGGTTCAGGATTGAGATTGCCAAAAGACGGGTTAATTTCATTGTGGATTTCCCGGCAGCATTCTCCCAGCAGTTCCCTGAAACAACCGGCCCCGGCTCCGTACATGGGGTCGGCGATAACTTTAATCCCGCTGCCCCGGATCAGGTCAAGGTCGATCAGGGTCTCTAAATGAGCGAAGTACTGCGGCAGCGGGTTAAACCGGGAGACCAGGGGGCCATTGGAATCACCGGTGATGACCGGGTTGGCGCCCAGCAGCTTTTCAACGGCGCCGGTCTGCTGCGGAAAAGCCGACCCGCCGAAGCTGCCCTTTAATTTAATGCCATTATAAACCGGCGGGTTGTGACTGGCCGTGACCATTATACCGCCGGCAGCTTTCTTTTGTTTGACGGCAAAAGAAACGGCCGGGGTAGGCGTAGGCCTGTCGGCCAGAAAAACCGGGACCCGGTTACCGGACAGCACTCGGGCCACCTCTGCCGCATATTCCCCGGAAAGGAACCGGGTGTCAAAGCCGACAACAACGCCGGCTCCGGCATTATCCAGGGAATTTATGTAATCAGCCAGCGCCTGGGCTACCAGGTGCACGTTGGCAAAGGTGAAATCTTTACTGATAATGCCGCGCCAGCCATCAGTGCCGAACTTAATCACCGGGTACCTCCTGTTAACGGAAAGTTTAGAAAAACGCTATTTTAATAATATACCAGGAAAAGATTTTATTCAACTGCCGGTATTGTTTTAAACCGGCCGTCGGGCAAGTCACTATTTTTCCGGGAGGATAATATACTGTAGGAGGAACAATCGGTAGTTTTGCGGGAAAGGAAGGTCAGGGATGGAAGGTTTGCATGAACCCCGTTGCCGGTATTATAAACTGTACCTTGCCGGACTTGCCGGCCAGGCAGTAATAACGGTTGACGGCAGCAGGGGGCGGATCAGAGTCGAAACAGGGGAAAAACCCGTAGCCGGTTTGCCTTTCGGCCGGGGGTATCCTGCAGTTTGGCTGGTCGGGCCTGAAGACACTGCTTTTTTTATCGGCGTCCTGGAATTGTCGGCAGCCGGATGCCGGGCGGCGGGCAGGGGGTTTTACCCACTCAATGTAGGGGGGACGGGTAAAGTAATTGAAGATTTTTTCGAACTGCTGGTGACCTTGGAAAATGGAAAACGGCCGGTATCTCCCGGGAAAAGAATTTTGTACCGGCAAACCATCGGGTGTTTTATCGGTCGGATGCCGCCGGTCAACCCGCTGCTTTATAAGTCGGAGCCCTTCGACCCGCCACTTGAAAATTACATATGGTGGAAAATTGTAGGCAACCTCTGTGTTGCAGAACATGAAGCCGGATGTCCGGTTAAATACCGGAAGGAGGGAGTATTTTGATGTGCGGGAAAGCCAGGGTGGAAAAGTTTGTTTTCCCCCGGGTACCAATACGAATGGAGGTGCCTGAGGGATTGCCCGACATAGGTCAGCTCAACAGTATGGCTGTGGTGCCAATGCTGGACAGGTGTGAAGTGTTTGATGGAGAGGTGGAACTGTGGGGCGGGTATAATCTTAAGATATTCTATAAACCTGCTGCCGATAATAGTGTAAACTCGGTATTTTCATGGGAACTGGACAAAAAGTTTCATACTTATGCGGAATTTGCCGGGCTGAAACCCGGAAAAAAGATCCAACTTCAACCGGTTATCGAGAAAATTGACCTGGAGGTGACAACCCCCCGATCTGTAAAAGGGTCGTTAACTGTAGCCGTGGATATGAAAAGAGTTTGAATTGTAAAAAGCTGTCGAAAGAAAAATCCGGTCGTTCTACTAATCATGACATTGATTGCGCCGGGCGTATATTATAATTAAGCAAACAGACGCTGAAGGCGAGGTCATGACAGGGTGAAAGACCATTTAGACATATACCCCTTCCACCGGACACACCAAAAGAAAGCCGCGGATAAAAAATGGCGGCTGCCCGCTTTTAACGGCGAGACATTGAAAAGAAGAGTGTTTCTTTTCATTACCTGGGAGATGTCGGTTATAGCGTTATTTTGTTTTTTGCTGGGTCGGGCCATAATCCTCGGGGCTATGGTCCCTTTTGCCCTGGCCGCTATGGCGGCCGTTATGACCACTATTCCCGACCGGGGACTGCTGGTCCTTTTGTTTTTGGCTGCAGGGCTGGCTACTGTGCTAAAAGGGCCGTTGCTCTGGAGTTCTGTAATGGTTTTGGTACTGGGTTTTCTTTTTTCGGGTAAATTCAGTTACCGTCTTAAAGATAAGTGGTACGGCATGCCGCTGTTTACATGGGCCCTGGCCACCGTTAGCCGGGTGGCATTTTATGCCTATTGGCAGCCAGGCCTCTATAACTACATGGTAGCTCTGTTTGAGGGCCTGCTGGCCGCCACCGCTGCTTATGTCTTTATCCGGGTGCTGCCCGCCCTGCGGCGTAAATCCGACCCTTTTGCTCTTAGAAGGGAAGAGCTGCTGGGATTGGCAGTACTGGTCATCGGGCTCCTGACCGGCCTTTCGGAGGTCAGGATAGCTTTAATAGATGTGCGGAATGTGGTCAGCCGGTTTTTTATCCTGTTGGCTGCTTTTGCCGGCGGCAGCAGCCTGGGCGCGGCCGCCGGCACCCTGGTGGGGATGGTGCCGAGCCTTAGCTCCACACTGGCTCCCGGGGTCATCGGCTTTTATTCTTTTGCCGGCCTGATGTCCGGAGTGTTCCGGGGCTTTGGCAGGATCGGCATTATTATCGGTTTTGGGCTGGGCAATATCATCTTGTCTATTTATCTGAATAACCACCGGGCCCTGGCAGCAGACCTGGGTGAAACCGCACTGGCTGCCCTGGCTTTTCTGGTAATACCGCCAAAGGCCCTGTTTTATCTCCGCTCCCTAATAAGAGGCAGCATGGCCCAGTTTGCCCCCCGGTCTTTCACAGAAAAACGGCTGCGGGAAATGACGTCGGCCCGGGTTAGGGAGTTCGCCCGCGTGTTCCAGGAACTGTCCCGGACCATCGAGCAGGTGGCATGTGACGCCAAAGCCAGGGAGGACAGCAGCCTGCAGATGTTGTTTAGCAACATATCCGCCAAAGTATGCAACGGATGTTCCCTTTACCGCATCTGCTGGGAAAAAGACTTTTACAAAACTTATAAAAATATCATGGATTTGTTTGCCACAATTGAGGTTGCCGGCCGGGTGACAGCAGACCATATTTCCCCCGACATTCAAAAACGCTGTGTGCGGCTTAAGGAACTGGCCGTAACGGTGAATTGCCTTTTCGACCTGTATAAGTCAAATCATTTCTGGGAGCGGAAGGTGGCGGAAAGCAGGGAGGTAGTGGCCGGGCAACTGGATGGCATAGCCAACATCCTGACCAACCTGGCCGGGGAAATCAAAGTGGATGTCCAGATGCGGGAGGACATCGAACTCATCCTGCGCCGGGAACTGATAAAAGCCGGGCATTCCGTACTTGACCTGAAGGTGTTAAGTGTGGGCGGCGATAAAATAGAAGTGGTGGTTTCCTGTCCGTCCTGTGGCGGGAAACTGCAGTGCAGCAGGGAAATCTCTCCACTGGTAGCCGGTGTGCTGGGCCAGCGCATGAAAGTACTGAACTCCAACTACTGCCCGAAAAAGACCGGTGAGCCGGTATGCGAATTCAGGTTGTACCCGTCCTTTAATTTTGAAGTAGAAGTTGGCGTGGCCAGTGCCAGCTGTGACACCGACATTTCCGGGGACAACCATTCTGTTCTGGAACTTCGGGACGGTAAGTTTGTTATGATATTGAGCGACGGCATGGGTATCGGAGTCAAAGCCGCCCAGGAGAGCCGGGCTACCATCGGTCTGCTTGAGCAGTTGATGGAAACCGGTTTTGACAAGGCCCTGGCGGCTAAGACGGTCAATTCCGTGCTGGTAGTGCGCTCGCAGGAAGAAACCTTTGCTACCGTTGACCTGACCATTATCGACTTGTTTACGGGTACGGCAGACTTCATGAAAATTGGAGCGGTGCCAAGTTTCATCAAACGGGGGAGTCAAGTGGGTATGGTCAGGTCTGCTTCCTTACCCATAGGAATATTAAACAATATTGAAGTGGATTGTATCCAAAAACCACTCAGCCCCGATGATGTAGTGGTGATGGTGACCGATGGTGTGCTGGAAGCCGGCCGGGAAGAAGGGGAAGGGGAGGATTGGGTGCTGGATACTTTACAGCAGGTGATGACCACCGACCCTCAGAATATTGCTGATTTAATTTTAAACAAGGCAGTTGCCAGAAATAAAGGTAGTGTTGGTGATGATATGACGGTATTGGTGGGGGTAGTGAAGACTGTAAATTAACACTCAGACAACAAAGGACAACGCATGTTGCCTGTCCCGTCACAAGGCTCATCTAAAAGTTCGCAATATTGTTCCAGGGTATTTTTATCAGTATACAGATATTCGCACATTACTGAAAACCTCCTCACAATTTATTTTAAACATAACCGGACTTAGGTGCAAGGGGTAACCCCCCTTCGGTCGTATAATCCCACCAATTTTTGGGAAATACTAGACTGAAGGGGGTATCTTTATGGGCTGCAGGACTATCAGACAAATCATAGTTGTTACCGATGGACACGCCAATCTTGGACATTCTCCGGTTGAGGCTGCCCGGGCGGCTTTTAACCGGGGAGTCACCGTCAGCGCTGTTGGCATTCTGGATGGCGGGCATCTTGGTGACCGGGGCAGGCGGGAAGTGGAGAAAATTGCCGCTGCCGGCGGCGGGGTGGCCGACTGTGTTGCCAGCCCGGATTTAAGCAAGACGCTGCATGCTGTCACCTGGCAGGCGACCCAGTGCACCCTCAACATGATTATTAACCAGGAGTTAAAAAGGATTACCGGGCTGCCGTGGAATGAACTGCGGCCGGATAAGCGCGCCGGCGTTATTGACCTGATGGCAGGTCTCGCTGACAGTTTGAATATACAGATAGCTCTATTGCTTGATACCAGCGCCAGCATGACCGGCAAAATGCCGGCGGTGCTGCGAAGTGTCCAGGATTTAATTTTATCGCTGCAGGAACGAAAAGGGGAAACAAACATCCTCGTCGCCCGCTATCCGGGTGGGGAAAGAGTGCTCGAAGTTATTGCCGGCTGTGCTGATTTCTGTTGGGATAACCTGCGGCCGGCAGGAAGGACACCGACCGGTCCGGCAATTCTGGAAGCCCTGGGGATGATGACCGGAAATCAGGTAAAGCTTAAGGAACACCCGCGGCCTGCTCTGGATGCGGTTTTATGAGCGGATTAGGCCTGTTTTTTCACCCCGGGCAAGAAATTACCGGGCGGTGGGATGGCAGCCGGTACAATGTGGTACGGGAGCTGGGGACCGGCGGCACAGCTAAGGTGTTGTTGGTGAAAAATGCTGATGGTGAATCCCGGGCCATGAAAATTTCCCGGGATTTGCCCGGGATTACCCGTGAACACCGTACCTTGCTGTTTATGAACAATAACCGGGATATTAAAAACCTTGGTATTGTGCCAGGGGTTTATGAACTCGACGACTATTGTAAAAACGGACTAACATATCATTACATAATCATGGACTGCTGCCCCGGGCGTAGCCTGCAGGAGTATAAAGGCATCCTGCAGCCGGAAGAACTGGTCACCGTCGGCCTTATGCTGGCAATCTTTTTATTTCATTTGCATCAGGCCGGTTATGTATTTGGCGACCTTAAACCGGGAAACATTCTATACGACCGGACGGCCAGGAAAATTTCCGTGGTAGACTTCGGCAGCGTTTGCCCAAAAGGAAGGATAATCCAGCAGTACACGCCGCTCTACGACAGGAGCAGCTGGCAGGCCGGTTCCCGGCAAGGTGATGAAAAGTACGACCTTTTTGCTTTAAGCATGCTTTTGCTATCTTTGCACCACGGGTTGGGGGTGCATATTAAAAAACGAAGTATTACTAAACTTTTATGGGAGTTGAGACCACTGGCGGCAAGATGCCGTATAATTCAGGTGGTCATCAGGGGTCTGCGCCAGGAGTACGGTTTACTGAACGAAATTGCTGTTGATCTGTGGCGGTGCCGTGGTAAAATTGAACAGCAGGTTTCTTCAGGCGGCGGCTATATGCCTTTGGCCGTAAACCTGGCCGGTGCCATATCGGCATTTTTTTTCATTATGAGCCTTTTCTACTATTACCAGTAAAGTCGCCTGTGGATATGTACCCGCTTCACTAAATAAAAAACCAAAAATGTGCAGGAAAAGAATGGTTAACGTCGAAAGAAACTTGCAAAGAATTTGAGCGAGGTTGGCCGGATGCTTCAGGTCGTACGGGATACCATTGAAAAATTCAATTTGTTAACCCCGGGTGACCGGGTTGTTGTTGCCGTCTCCGGCGGGCCTGATTCTGTGGCGCTGGCCCATGTTTTATTTGTTTTAAAAGATGATTATAATCTGGCGCTGCATATTGCCCATTTAAACCACATGTTCCGTGGGGAGGAAGCTGAAGGGGACGCCCGCTTTGTGGCGGAACTTGCCCGGGGTTTTGGTGTAGACTGGACAGTATCAAAAGTGGATGTTCCATCTTTTGCCTCTGAAAACCGCATGTCCGCCCAGGCTGCAGCCAGGCAGGTGAGGTACAGGTTTTTGGAGCACGTCCGGTCAGACTGGCAGGGGACAAAAATCGCCACCGGCCATCAGGCTGACGATCAGGCCGAGACTGTTCTGCTAAATATTTTACGGGGCGCCGGCCCGGAAGGACTCTCCGGCATTCCGCCAAAAAGGGAAGATATCTATATTCGTCCCCTGATTGATGTTACCAGGGACGAGGTTGAAACTTACTGCCGGGATAACAGTTTAACCTACAGGCAGGATGTCACCAATTTCAAGCCTGTTTACATGCGGAACAAAGTTCGCCTTGAGCTTTTACCACTTTTAAAGAAAACATACAACCCGGGTATTTGTTCGTCCCTCCTCCGGCTGGGCCATATCATGCGGGATGAGAATGATTTTATGATGACGCGGGTACAGGAGTTTTGGGACCGTTTGGTGATTTCCGACAACGGATCGGAAATCATTTTTAATCTTCCGGATTTTCTGCAGGTGCACCCTGCCATCCGGCGCCGGTTGTTAAGAAAAGCCTGGGCCGCTGTCCGGGGTGGGGAAAGGGACCTGGGGTTTGTCCACATGGAACAGGCCCTGGATTTTTTGCGTAACGGCGCTACCGGGGGAGTAATTGAATTTCCCCTGCATATACTATTGGAGAAAAGTTATGATACATTTTGCCTGAAAGCAGCAAACGGGGTTCCGGGACCGGTAAGTTTCTGCCATCTGCTGAAAATACCCGGCAGCACTATGGTTCCTGAGCTTGGGGTAAGTATTGACGCCGCGCTTGCCGAAACCTGGCCCGGGGGTAGTGCCGGCAAAGGTGAAGCATGGTTTGATTTTGATAAGATCAGCGGGCCGCTTATGGTCCGTTCCCGTCGTCCGGGTGACCGCTTTTGGCCGCTAAACGGCAGCGGTTCAAAAAAGCTTAAAGAATTTTTTATTGACGAAAAGATTCCCCGGGGCCAGCGGGACAAAGTTCCTATTGTGACTGTCGGAGAAGAAATCATTTGGGTGGGCGGTATCCGGCCTGACAACAGGTGGCGGGTTTCAGACCATACAAACAAGTTCCTGCACCTAAAAATCAGGAAAATATTACAGAAGTAAATTGAAAACATACCAATTTTATGCTACAATAACGAAGTATGAAATTTTTTCATCCGCTGAGAATTGAGAGGAGTGAACTCTTTGAATAGAATTTTTAAAAATCTCAGCATTTATCTTCTTATTGTTGTTCTGGCCGTATTTATTATCAAGTACACCTCTCCTTCGCCGGAGCAAGTCAAAAAGCTGAGTCCCAACGAGTTTTACTCGTTGCTGGAAAAGGACAAGATTGCAAATGTTGAAATCCAGCCTGATGAGACCATTATTCACGTTACAGGTACCCTTAAAGATGGTCAGAAAACATCATTCAGCACTAACGGTTCCGTTCAGGAAACCGCCGAGCTGACCAAGAGACTGCGGGAAGAGGGTGTTAAATATACCCTTGTTCCACCTCCCAAGGCTCCCTGGTGGACCAGCCTGTTTTTCAACTTCTTGCCCATCCTTCTTCTGATAGGCTTGATTTTTTTCATGCTTAACCAGACTCAGGGAGGCGGCAGCCGGGTTATGTCTTTCGGCAAGTCGCGGGCCCGCCTGCACACGGATGAAAAAAAGCGGGTTACATTCGAAGACGTAGCCGGCGCTGATGAAGTTAAAGAGGAACTGGAAGAAGTTGTTGAGTTCCTGAAACACCCCAAGAAATTTAACGAGCTGGGCGCCAAAATTCCAAAAGGGGTGCTTCTGTTCGGTCCTCCCGGAACCGGAAAGACCTTGCTGGCCAGGGCGGTTGCAGGGGAAGCCGGAGTTCCCTTCTTTAGCATCAGCGGTTCCGACTTCGTGGAAATGTTTGTTGGGGTCGGAGCTTCAAGGGTGCGCGACCTTTTTGAACAGGCCAAGAAAAACGCTCCCTGTATTGTGTTTATTGACGAGATTGACGCCGTAGGCCGTCAGCGGGGTGCCGGTCTGGGCGGTGGCCATGACGAGCGGGAGCAGACCTTAAACCAGCTCCTTGTTGAGATGGACGGCTTTGCGCCTAATGAAGGTATCATTATCATAGCCGCTACCAACCGGCCGGATATTCTGGACCCGGCCTTGCTGCGCCCTGGCCGCTTCGACCGCCAGATTGTGGTTGACGTGCCCGATATCACCGGACGCAAAGAGATTCTCCAGGTGCATATCAAAGGCAAGCCGCTGTCCGATGACGTGGATTTGAGCGTGCTGGCCCGGCGGACCCCCGGTTTTACCGGGGCGGACCTAGCGAACATGGTCAACGAGGCTGCTCTGCTATCGGCCAGGTTTAACCGCAAGAAAATCGGCATGCATGAGTTGGAAGACGCCATTGAACGGGTTATCGCCGGTCCGGAGAAAAAGTCCAAGGTGATCAGCGAAAAGGAAAAGAAACTCGTTTCATACCACGAAGCAGGACACGCTGTGGTGGGAGCGCTGCTGCCTGATACCGACCCGGTACACAAGGTTTCCATTATCCCGCGGGGCCGGGCGGGTGGTT
>JBMOPI010000049.1:0-12028 GCA_049324975.1 Bacillota bacterium | reverse complement strand
CCGGTGGCATAGGAGCCGTATAGGTACGCAAATTTGACTTCCGGCATTTGGGCAAGGGCTTCCGAAAGTTGTTTCTTTTCTTCATCAGTTAGGAACATTTTTTCACTACCACTTTCACTCGTTTTTTCATATTATAACAGGTTGCGGAAATTTTTAACAGTAACAGGTGGTTTGATACTACTATAGGTTTTTTTGAGAGGACTTCATCAAACAAAAAACCTCCTCCTCCCTAAGGCGGAAGAAATTCTTCCAGAAATTTGCCGTTTTTTTCGAAATTGACCGGCTGGATTTAATAACTTCTATAATCTTTTCTTGGGGATAATGCCCTAATACCCACCTGACGGCCTGGTCATTGCCATGTTCCAGAAGCCGTTCTATCGTAAAATACCAATAAGTATCTTCATCAAATTTTGCTGGATTGTGTTCCCAGAAAAATTTATACAGCTCTTTTGGCAACATGGCAGTACCTCACTTCAAAAGTATTTCATAAAATTATTATACCACATCCGGCAAATATTAACAGGGCAAAGAATGTCTAAACCTGCCGGTTAAAGAGGTGAACCAGCATGCATCTCCACGTATCCAACTTTGGCGCATTCATAGGTAAAAAAAGCGAAAGACTGGTCATCAAGGTAAACGGCAAAGTAACGGAAGAAGTGCCTTTCTTTGATGTGGAACAGGTGACCATTGATTCGCCGGGGGTTTCTATGTCCACGGACGTCATCAGGGAATGCATGGAACACGGCATTCAGGTAAATTTCCTGTCAGCTGCCGGGAAACCATACGCCAAACTGACTTCGCCCAATCTTACCGGTACGGTGATTACCCGGCGGGAGCAGATTTTGGCTTATACCGACAGCCGGGGTGTAGTCCTCGGGCAGGCTTTTGTGGAGGGAAAACTAAGAAACCAGGCCAACTTGCTCAAGTATTTTGCCAAGTATCGCAAAGGCGCCGACAAGGCAGTTTACGATCAGATCCGGTCAGGTATTGGCAAAGTAGAGGAAATCATGCAAGAGGTCAAAGGGGTTAGGGGTAGTAACATTGATGAAGCGCGGGGCGCTTTGTTGTCCATTGAAGGCAGGGGAGCCAATACCTATTGGGATACCCTGCGGCTAATCTTAAACGGTCGCCTGGATTTCCCGGGACGGGAACACCGGGGGGCGGCCGACCCCTTTAACTCTATGCTTAACTATGGCTATGGGATTCTATATCAGCAGGTCTGGGGAGCGGTGATCCTGGCCGGCCTGGAGCCTTTTGCCGGGTTTATGCATGTGGACAGGCCGGGTAAACCATCGCTGGTGCTGGATATGGTGGAGGAGTTCCGGCAGCCGGTGGTTGACCGGGCGGTGGTGGCCATGGTAAACAAGGGCACGGAAATAAAAATGAGTGACGGCAACCTGGAGCAGGAGACGCGGCGGGAACTGGCGGCCAGGGTTTTGGAACGGTTGGAAACGACTGCTGCTTACGAAGGTAAAAAATTTCAGATCAAGCATATCATCCAGCGGCAGGCCCGCCGGCTGGCATCCTTCCTGCGCGGCCAGGCCAGGTACAAGTCATTTGTGGGCGGGTGGTAACGGTGAAAACAATAGTGGTTTATGATGTGGAGAACGACCGGATCCGCAACCGGATTTTTGAGGCATGCAAAGACTATGGGCTGGAACATATTCAGTACAGCGCCTTTTTCGGCGATTTGAACCACAACCGCCGGGGCGAACTGAAGCAGCGGATTAAACGGACGCTGGGGCAAAAGAAAGGAAAAATACTGATCTGTCCGGTTTGTGACAAGGACCTGAGATTGATGGAAGAAATCGTGGAGTTTGGTATTGAGGCTGGCGAAGATGAAACTGAAGGTAAGTGATATCAAACAGTTTATCTACTGCCCGCGGGTGGTTTTTTACCAGTATGTGCTGCCGGTAGACCGTAAAGTAACCCGGAAAATGGAATACGGGAAACTGGAACACATGGAACTGGACCGCCTGGAAAAGCGGCGCAAGCTCAAAAGATACGGGCTTGTTGACGGGGAGAGGGTTTTTCATACTCACCTGTTTTCACCAAGGCTTAATTTGGAAGGGAAACTTGATATGCATATCAGGATAGGTGAAAAAATCCTGCCGGTGGAATTCAAGGACACCGGGCGGCGGGTGTCCCTTAACCACAAGTACCAGTTGGCTGCATATGCTCTGCTGTTGGAGGATGCTTATAACACAACCATTCACCACGGCTTTGTTTACCTGCACCAGCGGAATGAGATAGTACCGGTGGAAATCACCCCCGGTGTCAGGAATTATGTGATGGGGATAATGAACAAAATCCGCCGGATGGCCCGGCTTGAACTTGACCCCGGCCCGACCAGGCGGCGGGGGAAGTGCGTGGATTGTGAGTACCGGAATTTTTGCGGGGATGTAAGGTGACAAGGTTTTTGGGGATGTGAGGTGGATATTGATGTATTTTCTCACTGATGAAGAAAAAAAGCGGCTGTTAAAAGGTTTTCTGCCAAAGTCGCGGGAAAACGGCGTGGCGGACGAATTACGCGGCTGGAATTGGCATCAGCCGCCGCTGGAACCTGTTTATGACTGCCGTCTGGCCCTTTATGAAGTGGCCGGAAAATACTGCCCCACCGGGCGGGACCTGTACCTGAAAAAAGTGGAGCATATTGTTGCCGGCCCGAATCTGGCCATGATGCAGGGGGCCATAATGCATGAATTAATGGTGAATATCCTGGTGACAGCAAAGAGAATGATTTATAATCTGGGAGTACCTAAATACAAAGAAATTTGTCGTGCGCTTAATGAATTGCCGGTCCAACCGGATGCCCGGTGGAAGTCACAACTGACCGAAGAGCAAATGGCCGAAACAATAAAAAAGGCTGAGATTTTACGCGATTTTGAAGTATCCCGGATTATTGCCCGGATTCAGGAAATCTTGATTAAGCAGCCCTATATCGGCGAGGATTCACTGGTATCACTGGCCTTGCCGGTAGTGGTTGAGCAAAAGCTGGATGGTATTTTTCTGGGGCTAAGCTCTCACCTCAGTGCTGATGCCTTTACTTTTTCCGAGCCGATGATGCTGGATTTAAAGTTTGGCGAACAGGAACCTTTTCATCGGCTATCCACCACCGGATACGCCATGGTGATGGAAGCTATCTATGAATTTCCGGTAAATATCGGCTGCGTGGTTTATGCTGAATTCAAAAACGACCGGCTGGTTGTGAAAAAGGATATACATTGTATTGATGATGAATTACGCCAATGGTTTATCGAGGAACGGGATGAAAAAATGCGGATGGTATATGAGGAAATCGATCCGGGGGTGGCGGAGACATGTTACGAAACCTGTCCTTATTTCGCCGAGTGTCACGGGTGAAGTTGTTTTGCCGGGACATGAGAATATTCCTGCGGGTTTTTTCTGAAAATACGAATGGGAGTGCTCGTGAACTTAAAAGGTTAGGCTGTATTTGTGAAGGAGGATATGTTTTCCGTCCGCCTGACGGTAAAATTATTGGAACATACCGGGATATTGAACTGTTCCGGTTGTTTGGATTAAAAAAATAGGTTGTGATTTGGAGCGGGAAAGGAGGATAATTTGATGTGAGTGAGAAAATATATCAATTAATTTCGCAAATACCCCGGCCTTTTTTGCAGAATAATGATTTGCGGAAAAAACGCACGTTTTCTTCGGATTTGCAGTGCGAAGAACCCTTAGAACGATGGGCAATCTCGCTGTTTTACCACGGTCGGTTCCAGACATTGACCCGCTTACAAGGGGACTGAAAGCCGAAACTGGATATACCCGGCACTGCAATGGCCGGAGTTCCAGACATTGACCCGCTTACAAGGGGACTGAAAGCTCAAATAAAACATGGGAGGGTTACAAATGGAACATGCAGTTCCAGACATTGACCCGCTTACAAGGGGACTGAAAGTGCCGACAGGGGAAACTGATTTAGTGTTGAAGTTAAAGGTTCCAGACATTGACCCGCTTACAAGGGGACTGAAAGATTATATCAATGGCGGCTCAAAGGCTGATGTTACGGCGTTCCAGACATTGACCCGCTTACAAGGGGACTGAAAGTAAAGTTAACTGCGAAGATTGCTGGGAGGAAGCTCTTAGTTCCAGACATTGACCCGCTTACAAGGGGACTGAAAGTATCACTAGGGGGCTGGCGTGTAGTCGTTGAGGGTTCTGTTCCAGACATTGACCCGCTTACAAGGGGACTGAAAGTGGACGCACTCCGGGCATGGCATTGCCGCGTCCCGGTGTTCCAGACATTGACCCGCTTACAAGGGGACTGAAAGTTACGCTATTTTACAATCGTGCTGATATGACGACATGGGTTCCAGACATTGACCCGCTTACAAGGGGACTGAAAGTTAATACAGCAAATATTAAATGGTAGTCTCCATCAAGTTCCAGACATTGACCCGCTTACAAGGGGACTGAAAGCTTTTTCCCATATCTGAATCGGGCCATATTCCGGTTCCGTTCCAGACATTGACCCGCTTACAAGGGGACTGAAAGAAATCTAAGCCTGCTTCGATGCCCAAGCCTGCTTTGAGTTCCAGACATTGACCCGCTTACAAGGGGACTGAAAGTGACCAATTAGCGCAAAAGGCTGTGCCACTGCAGGGCCGTTCCAGACATTGACCCGCTTACAAGGGGACTGAAAGTCCATTGCCCCGTTGGCGCAAAAATTTCGGTTAAGCGTGTTCCAGACATTGACCCGCTTACAAGGGGACTGAAAGGAAGCTTCGGGGTAATGACCACTGAACCTGTCTGTAGTTCCAGACATTGACCCGCTTACAAGGGGACTGAAAGATACAGGCTCAATCCCGCACTCTACGGCACAAAGAGGGTTCCAGACATTGACCCGCTTACAAGGGGACTGAAAGCACTTCAACTAACGGTACAAGCTGGACAACACAGTCAAGTTCCAGACATTGACCCGCTTACAAGGGGACTGAAAGAACTCAACAAGTTTCTGCAGTTGCTCTTTGGTTTTAAGTTCCAGACATTGACCCGCTTACAAGGGGACTGAAAGTCGGCATCTCCTCGCCACTGATAGCCAAAGTGGCATTGTTCCAGACATTGACCCGCTTACAAGGGGACTGAAAGAGTTTGATAACTCTGTTAATTTTGATGCTCATAATCCGTTCCAGACATTGACCCGCTTACAAGGGGACTGAAAGAACAAAAGAAGAAGCGGCGGCGTTGTTGTGTGAGTGTAGTTCCAGACATTGACCCGCTTACAAGGGGACTGAAAGCTCTACCTTACTCTCACAAGGGTTAGAATGGCATTTTGTTCCAGACATTGACCCGCTTACAAGGGGACTGAAAGTTTCTAAAACTCCTTCCTGCAAAGTTCGTAGTAACCGCGTTCCAGACATTGACCCGCTTACAAGGGGACTGAACGGCCGTATATTGTAAACAGGAACGCCGCTATATCATCAGTTCCAGACATTGACCCGCTTACAAGGGGACTGAAAGTTTCTGCCTGCCCTCGTGCTACCTTCGCCGCATGTTCGTTCCAGACATTGACCCGCTTACAAGGGGACTGAAAGGCTCAAAGGTAGCTTCAACGCAGTGGCAAAGGGCAGTTCCAGACATTGACCCGCTTACAAGGGGACTGAAAGGAGGAATAAAGCAGCTCCAAAAACGCCCGGTCGCGCAGTTCCAGACATTGACCCGCTTACAAGGGGACTGAAAGTTCATTAATCTCAATTGACACCTTATCCCCTCCACTGTTCCAGACATTGACCCGCTTACAAGGGGACTGAAAGGATTATAATTATTTCCCAGACTGCGAAGTTGTAAAAGGGTTCCAGACATTGACCCGCTTACAAGGGGACTGAAAGAAGAATGATTATACCAGATTGGCTAAGGAGTGATAGGTTCCAGACATTGACCCGCTTACAAGGGGACTGAAAGGCGGCAAAATGAGCCCCCACGGCCTGCGGCACAGTTGTTCCAGACATTGACCCGCTTACAAGGGGACTGAAAGATGACCATGAATATCTCAAAGACACTAAAGGAAACAGGTTCCAGACATTGACCCGCTTACAAGGGGACTGAAAGTTGCAGAAGTGTAACCCCCCACAGCATAAAGAATACCGGTTCCAGACATTGACCCGCTTACAAGGGGACTGAAAGTTTTCAGCTGGAAGTACCAGGTTATGTCCATGTCATGTTCCAGACATTGACCCGCTTACAAGGGGACTGAAAGTAATTTTGATTTGTTTAATGCAGTTCTGGTGGGTGGTGTTCCAGACATTGACCCGCTTACAAGGGGACTGAAAGGAGTCATCTACATTACCCCATTGAAACTCACCCGTCTCGTTCCAGACATTGACCCGCTTACAAGGGGACTGAAAGAGTTACACACCTCCTTTTTTAACTGGCTTTGGTTTCGGTTCCAGACATTGACCCGCTTACAAAGGGACTGAAAGCGATACCGTTTTCCCATTTGACAATTTCTGTTTGTATCGTTCCAGACATTGACCCGCTTACAAGGGGACTGAAAGTCCAGTTCTGCAATTGGTACGTGCCCCAAATGCTTGCGTTCCAGACATTGACCCGCTTACAAGGGGACTGAAAGTCTTTGAAAATAGTACAACATGCTCTCCCCATTTGAGGTTCCAGACATTGACCCGCTTACAAGGGGACTGAAATGCAATTTAATATGAATCATTGCTCCATCCCCTTATTGAGTTCCAGACATTGACCCGCTTACAAGGGGACTGAAAGGCAAAACAATGCCACAACCCTACTGTGTTTGCATCTTTGTTCCAGACATTGACCCGCTTACAAGGGGACTGAAAGAAAATAATTCAAGGACAAGATCAAGAAAAAATTTGTGGTTCCAGACATTGACCCGCTTACAAGGGGACTGAAAGTTAATCCCTGGGCACTGTTAATCGGTGGCGGTGTAGCAGTTCCAGACATTGACCCGCTTACAAGGGGACTGAAAGGCATCTCTGCCAGGACTTTGTACCGTTCCAGCGCAAATGTTCCAGACATTGACCCGCTTACAAGGGGACTGAAAGTTCAAATTTTACCACCCATACCCAAGGGTTATCCAAGTTCCAGACATTGACCCGCTTACAAGGGGACTGAAAGTCCTCATCATAATCTCCAACAAAACCACTAACCCCGGGGTTCCAGACATTGACCCGCTTACAAGGGGACTGAAAGGTGCGCCACGGGCGCGGAGCAGGTCGGTAATCTCTTTGTTCCAGACATTGACCCGCTTACAAGGGGACTGAAAGGGGGCCAATTGCCGCTGGCCGTCCTGTATCCAGTCCAGGTTCCAGACATTGACCCGCTTACAAGGGGACTGAAAGGCGTGTTCTACTGCGGCCAGCAGTTGCAGGTTGTCAGTTCCAGACATTGACCCGCTTACAAAGGGACTGAAAGGGCATATGCTTTTGGTATGTTGGGCGGTCCTGTGTGGGTTCCAGACATTGACCCGCTTACAAGGGGACTGAAAGCAGGTATATAGCCGACAATTGTTGACACAAAAGCCACGTTCCAGACATTGACCCGCTTACAAGGGGACTGAAAGCGAACACTATGCGTATTGTAAAATCCACGGTGATTCCGGTTCCAGACATTGACCCGCTTACAAGGGGACTGAAAGCGGGAATATCCGCCATGGAAATACTTTCAAAGTGCAGAGTTCCAGACATTGACCCGCTTACAAGGGGACTGAAAGAGGATGTAGGCAATTACCACCATAACGGATTCTACCGGAAGTTCCAGACATTGACCCGCTTACAAGGGGACTGAAAGTACGATTTAACATTATAAATACCCATTTTGTCAATAAAGTTCCAGATATTGACCCGCTTACAAGGGGACTGAAAGGCGAATAAGAGTAGTTTTCGTCGGCCCCACAGTTCCGGCACTTTTTGCAGCAGCGACAAAGCACCGTTGAGAAGCCGCCAAAACCATATAGCATCGGGTCCGTGGACCGTCACTGCCTGCCGTTGGCCCGCTCTTCCGCAGAGGAGCAACGCCGCATCAAAATATTTTTTACAGCAAAGATGCCTCTTGACCCTCCGCTGCATGTATAATACCATGTGATAAGAGGTGTTTTTTTATGCTGAAAGACCGGATATCTCTCCGCCAGATCAACGAATTAGCCTGCGAGGTGGCCAATAGCCTGCAGCAGGCTTACATCCGGCGGGGACTGGATTACCTTAACAGAGGAAATGTTTATAATGTAGTCATAAACGACGCCAAAGTGCAGGCTACGGTCCAGGGTACATACAGATACCTGGTAAATATCTACCTCGATAAATTTCATTTAAGCACTTGCAGTTGCCCGGTTCATAAAGGGTGCAAGCATATTGCGGCCACTTTTCTGTACCTGTATTCAATTTATGACCGGCCGGAAAAGTTTTTACAGCAAATTAAAACGTATGCAACGCGGCGTTTGGCGGAACGGGAAACAACTGCCTCAAACGCTCCGGATATGCTGTTAACGCCCAAAGAAACAAACACGGCGGAAGAATGGCACCAGTATTTTATCAGAGAGTTTGACCTTCTTGACATTCACCGTCAAAAAATTTACCTTTACGGCAGACCCGTTTATACAGATTTCTTAAGCAAAATAACCGGGCATGCCCGGTCCTGGCAGGCGCCGGCAAAGGAACTGTATCTGTTCCACGCCCGTCTGTTTACCATGCTCCGGATAGAGCATAACGGCGAGGACCCGCGCCTGGCTTATTATTTGCCTGACTACAGCCGCGATGGGGTGGCGCGGCACACGGCTAAATTATACGAAGAGGCTGAAAAATGCTGCGGCGGCGATACCCTGAAGGATTACGCGGATTATTTCCGGACCGCGTTAAGCATGTTAAGGCAGGAGCTTGTGCGGGCCAGGGACCGGGAATGGTTCGACTGGCTGCATATTTACCGGGCTGTGTGGTCCGGTATCCAGAACCGCGCGCCGTGGCTGATGGAAGAAGAAGCGCGGCTTCTGGATGAACTGCTGGAAAAAAGGGCGCTGCATCAAACCGCCCGTTACCGGATAACCGTGGCCCGGGCTCACATGGCATTGCTGGAGGGCGGCGACAAAAAATTTATGCAGGTCATGGACCGGGCTCCCCTGCTGATAATAGGCGATATTGCCCCTTACCTGAGGGCTTTTCAATCCCATAAAGAATGGGAGCGCCTGGCCGGGTGGCTGCGCTGGCTCATGCCCCGGATGAATAACGCGGCTGACCATGATTTTCAGTTTATCTGCCTGTGCTGGACAGAGCTGGCCGGGCATCCGCCTTTCCGGGAAGAAGTCCTGCAGGCGCTGAAATCCTGGCTGCCGGGGAGTGGCCATTTTTACAGCCAAAGTCTGATCCGGGCGGAACAATATAAAACCTGGGTCAATTATCATATTTTCTCCAAAAATCTATTCCAAAATATTGACCATCAGGAATTGCGGCAGGTGGAAAAAGCCGACCTGTCCCTGCTGCTGCCCCTTTATCACCACTTTATCATGCGGTTGATTCACGAGAAAAACCGGCCGGCGTACATAAACGCAGTTAAGATGTTAAAGAAACTGCAGACCTGTTACAAAAAGCTCAAACGGGATGACGACTGGCGCCGGTATATAACCGGCCTGGCCGGCCGATGCAGCCGGATGCGGGCTTTCCAGGAAGAATTGCGCAAAGGGAAGTTGATTTCATGAGATATGCGGCCGCAGCCGAAAAAATATCCATTGCCTGCCAATGGGATGCTTCCGAAGGGTTTTTGCTCTGTGGCAGGACAAAGGAGGGGGCATATTGGCCTCCGTTGGAGTTAAAGGCAAATTTTTTTGCCTGGCACAAAGAATCTTTTTACGGCACCTTTATACCGGAGGCGGCTAAACCGGGTTTCTGGGGGATCAAACTGTCTCCGGTCACCGCGCTGGATTTCTTTGCTGAACCGCCCCGGCCGGAGTTTTTATCCCTGCAATGGAGTGCTGAGATCCTTCAATTGCATAAAACAGCTCCCGTCATCCGGGAGTTGTTGATCCAAGGAAAATGGCTGCCTGATTATGATAAGTGGCGGGAAGGTAGAACGGGATGGAAGTTAATGTTTCCACCGGACTTTAAACTGCCGGCCGACATCTCTTACTTGGCTGAATGGGTTGATGCTATAATTAACGAACTGATGGAGAAAAATACCGGCGTGAACCAGGCCTGGCAGCGGGTGGTGGAAACCTTTCCCTTGCTGCACCCGGACAATCACCGCACCGCAGGTTTCATCGATGAAGAAGACTGGCTGACCGACATCGGCTGGCTGCGGGACAACACCCCTTTCCGGACCTGCCTGCAGCTTGCCGAGCCTGACGAAGAATCCCCCTGGACTTTAAATATCCTGCTGCAGGATAAAAATAATCCTGACCTGCTGGTTGAATTTCCGCCGGATCAGCCGGCCGCCGGGGGGGCGTGCCCTGATTCCTGGCTGCTTCATCTGGACCGCCCGGCGAAGGATATGCGAAAATGGATACACCATCTGCCCTGGCTGGAAAACCCGGAGCAAAAAGGGCGGCTCAGGACGGTCTTAACAGAAGAACAGGCCTGGGAATTTTTAACCGCCGGCAGCATTCAACTGGCTGAGGCGGGATTTTCCGTTCTCCTGCCGGCGTGGTGGGATGAACTGCGGAAGCTGAAACCGAGATTAAAAGCAAAGACCAGATCGTCGGTGGGTTCGTCCGGCAACGCATTGTTAGGTTTGCAGCAAATTGTGCAGTTTGACTGGAAGTTGGCTGTCGGTGATTTGGAACTGTCTGCGGAAGAATTCAGCCGGTTTGTTGAGGAAAAAAAACGGCTGATGAAAATCCGCGGCCGCTGGGTTTTGCTTGATCCGCTATATTTACAGCAGGTCCGCAAAATAATGAAGACCAAGCATAAAGGCTTGTCCCTGGGTGAGGTATTACAAATGCACCTGTTATCGGGGGCAGGAACGCCGACCGGTGACGAAGTAGCGGCTGCTGAGGACGCGGCCCGGGTCTCCATGGAAGTGGAACTTAATGACCACCTGGCCCGGCTGGTGGACCGGCTGACCCAGGTTTCCGCCCTGCCAATGATAGAACCGTCTCCCACATTCCGTGGGGTTTTGCGGAAATATCAGCGGACAGGCTCTTCCTGGCTCCTTTTCCTGCGCCGTTTCGGTCTTGGCGGCTGTTTGGCCGATGATATGGGCCTGGGCAAAACCATCCAGTGGATCAGTTATTTACTGGATATCAAAGATAAGGAGCAGGGGTCCGCGCCTTCCCTTCTGATCTGTCCCACTTCGGTGATTGGCAACTGGCAGATGGAACTGAAGCGTTTTGCGCCTACCCTGCAGATATATGTGCATTACGGTCCGCAGCGCAGCAGGGGTGAAGCTTTTGAAGCGGCTGTCCGGGGTATGGATCTGGTCATCACTTCATATGCCCTGGCCCATCTTGACCAGGAAGACTTGAACGCAATACACTGGAACTGCATTTGCCTGGATGAGGCTCAAAACATCAAAAACGCCTATACCAAGCAAGCCGCTGCCATCCGTAAGCTGGCCGGCAGCCACAAAGTAGCCCTGACCGGCACGCCGATGGAAAACCGGTTAACGGAATTATGGTCGATTATGGATTTCCTTAATCCTGGCTATCTCGGCAGTCTTACGGCCTTTAACCGGCAGTTTGTGAAGGTGATTGAGAAGACAAAGGATGCCGCCGCCGCAGAACAAGTCCGGCGGTTGGTGCGCCCTTTCCTGCTGCGCAGGGTAAAAAAGGACCCGGCCATTGAACTGGATTTGCCTGAAAAGCAGGAGTTTAAGGAATATGTCACTTTGACCATGGAACAGGCTTCTCTGTATGAGCATCTCATCGACGACATGTTTCACCGGCTGGAAAAGGCTGCGGGCATGGAGAGACGGGGCATCATCCTGGCAACTTTGATTAAGCTGAAACAGGTATGCAACCATCCGGCCCAGCTGCTGAAAGAGGGGCGGGGGTCGCCGCTGCAAAAGCGTTCCAACAAGGTCGGACGCTTGCTGGAAATGGTGGAGGAAC
>JBMOPI010000048.1:0-12117 GCA_049324975.1 Bacillota bacterium | reverse complement strand
CCAGGTGCGGGAATTTCTTCAGTTCAGGATAAGCGTGGGCCGGCAGCATCTCACCGTGGGTGTATATGTTGATGCCGGTGCCTTCGGTTTGCTTTAGCAGTTCAAGCAGGTCTAACAGGTCGTGGCCGGTAACCAGGATGCCCGGGCCGGCTTTGGTGCCGGTGGATACGGTGGCGGGAGCAGGGATGCCGAACAGTTCGGTATTGGCCTTATCCAGCAGTTCCATGGCTTTAAGGTTGATCCGGCCGGCTTCCAGCGCCAGGCCAACATGGTCATTGAGGTCGAAGTTCACGTTAGTCAGCGTGGTAAACAGGGCTTTTTCCATAAAGGCGTCGATTCCCTCGTCCACATAGCCTAATTCCCTGGCGTGAAAAGCATAAGCGGCGATACCCTTCAGTCCGAAAATCAGGAGATCCTGGAGCGCGGCGATATCCTCGTTCTTACCGCATACACCCACTTTGGTGCATCCCGTGCCGTTGGCGGTCTGTTCACACTGGTAACAAAACATTGATACATTCCTCCTTCAAGCTATTTTTGATAAAGTTTACCTGATGGTTTAATTATACTTGGTGAATAAAGAAAAAAATGTGACTTATGCCACACTTTTAAAAAAAGTTTGTCACGTCAGGAAGGGGATTAAAATCCGAATGGCTTTGCGAAGTGAGCATAGTCCTGTTTCACGGAGTGAGGGAAAAAAGAGTCTGGCTGGTTCCCGATACTGCTGCTATAGTTACAGAACAGACCTTTTTTACCGAACGGAGTGTTAACAGGACTGCGAAACGGAGCACCGCCATGAGGATTTTAATCCCCTTCCTGTCTAAACGTTTCCTGTAAATGTCAGATACAACAATACGCCATTCAGGGCGATAATCACCGCAGTGATTATCCAGCCTATTATGTTGGTCAGCGGTTTGTTCACCAGGGCACCCATGATGTCTTTGCGGCCGGTAATCAGCATTAGCGGGATGATGGCCGCCGGGAGGGCAAAACTCAACACTACCTGGCTTATCACCAGGGCCTTCATGGGGTTGATGCCGAGACCGATAATGGCCAGGGCCGGGGCA
Organism: Bacillota bacterium; assembly: GCA_049324975.1. Taxonomy (GTDB): domain Bacteria; phylum Bacillota; class Thermincolia; order Thermincolales; family CAZWUW01; genus JBMOPI01. The sequence continues at coordinate 11,053 of JBMOPI010000048.1, read as the reverse complement.
AGGGTGATCAGCCGCCTGGACATAAGGGGGATGTGCAGGTTGACAAAACCCTTCATAATGGTCTGGCCGGCCATGGTACCCACTGCTGAAGATGACAGTCCTGAGGCCAGCAGGGCGATGGCAAAGGCGCCACCGGACAGCGAACCCAGAAGCGGTGTCAGAGATTGATGGGCCTGCTCTATGGACTCTACCGCCAGGCCTTTGGAGTAAAAAACGGCTGCGGCCACGATAACCATCGCTGCATTGACAATAAAAGCAATATTCATGGCAATGGCAATGTCCATCCGCTCCATGCGAAAATGTTCCAGCTTCTGCTCATCGCCTCCCGGCGATTTACGGCTTTGCACCAGGTGCGAATGCAGGTAGATGACATGCGGCATCACCGTGGCCCCCAGCATGCCGGCGGCTACCAGCACCGCCTGCCCGTTAGGTAGCTCGGGTATCATTGTATGTACAGCAACCGCCGACCAGTCTGGTTTTGCCAGAAACACCTCGATACCGTAAGCGATGCAAATTACCGCCACCAACCCGGCGATGACGCCTTCCACAACCCGCTGGCCGTACTTTTCCAGGGCGATAATGAGGAAGGTAAGGGCTCCGGTAATCAGGCCTGCGTAAAACAGGGGGATTTTGAATAACAGGTACAGACCCAGGGCGCCGCCGAGCACCTCGGCCAAATCCGTTGCCATGGCTGCAATCACGGCGAGGACCCAAAAAAACCAGTTAACTTTCCTGGGGAAAACCCGGCCGCACATTTCGGGCAGGCTGGCGCCGGCGGCAATGCCCAGTTTTGCGGAAACGGTCTGCAGGAATATTGCTGTCAGGTTACTCCATAGAATTACCCAAATAAGACTGTAATTGAAAACGGAACCACCGGTGATGTTAGTAGCAAAATTACCGGGGTCAATATAGGCAACACTGACGATAAACGCCGGCCCCAGATATTTATACAACTGCCGGACCCGGCCCGGGATCGGCGGCCGGCGGCAGGTCCCGGACCTTCCCAGGCTTATATCGCCGGGGTGGACAACTATCCCTTCTGTATTTAACCGCCTTGACACTTCTTAAACACCTCTCCATGCCGTGTTTTTCCCGCAAACAAAATATTTACAGGAGACTAACAACTTTAACCGCGGCTAATTTTTTAACTAATGTAGACTATGTAAAACCGTGCGGAGAGGTGTCAGGATAATAATTTTTTTGTCTGCCGGCACATATAATTTAAAAATTCTATTTATAAGCAGGTGAAATCATGCCGGACAAGGAGTTTTTTACTTTTCGCGAGTACATGAAAAAAGAAGACGACCTGTTGACTGCCTCCATGGAAGATTACCTGGAAATGATTTACCGGTTGTCCATGGATACCGGCTTCACCAGGATCCATGACCTGGCTGCCGCCCTCAATGTCCAGCCCCCTTCGGCCACGAAAATGGTACAAAAGCTGGCTGATATCAAATATGTAAACTATGAAAAATACGGCATCATCATGCTGAGCAAAAAAGGCCGGCAAACGGGTAAGGCACTGCTCGAACGCCACAGGATTATCGAAGAATTTCTAAAAATGCTTGGCATTATTGAGGACGTTCTGGAAGAAACCGAAAAAATCGAACACACCATCAGTACGCGGACTGTAAAGTGCCTGGCAGACTTTGTCAGTTTTTTTAAAAACCGGCCGGAAATAATAAAGGAATTTGAAATTTACCGCAAGAATAAGGGGAAGCCCGGGTGACCGGGTTTCCCCTTAATTGGTAATTTAATTTTTGTTGTCCTGTCTTATTGTATTAAGTTTTTCAATTAATTGTAAACTTGCCGCTTCATCTGCCCATTTAATTCCAAGTACATTGTTTTGTTTGCCGGATATGTTAACATGTGCCACAATTCCGATTATTAAACCATTAGTTTCGGAAAACTTAAATATTACAAGGTCACCAATATCACACTTTATCTTATTGAGACGGACTTGACAACCGCCAAATCCGATATTACTGATCTCTCCGTTTTTATAAACCGGTAAATCAATATTTCTACTAGATGGGTCTTTTGTTGCTGCCGTCTCTTCTATTGCCGGTAAGTATGAAGAAGGAAAAACTTGTAACTGACAGGGTATTTTTATTGGGATTCTTGGGGAACTACGGGTCCTAACTTTATAGCGGAAGCGAAAGTTTAAAAAATATTTATAAAAGATTGATAGCCAACTATGCCCCGGATGGAGTTTAAATAAAGACTCGTCGGGTTTTGGTCCGTAAAGTTCCCATACCCACTCTTGAAAGGATTCCGGCGAAAATATTTCAAATTTGAGGCCCACCTGAAATCCATTTTCATATGAGTCAAAATAAACTACCTTGCTTTGAATTTCATGCCTTTTAAATCCGTGTATGATAACTGTCAATTTTTCCGGTAATGGTACAAGTTGCTTAAAAAATACCCGGCAACCGGATTCACTGATATCTAATGTTTTCCCAAATACAATACGCTTTCCGTATTTTTCTTCTTCTGTCTTGAGAGTTACAATATAAGTACGTTCAAATCTTTCTGCATTTCGTAGCCTGGGGCGTTCCCGGCCCATCATTACAGCTGGTATTAAACCCATTACATTATAAGTCGTCCAGAAAAGATTGATAAGAATTGCTTCTAATCCCATGCTGCCGAAAAATAACATGGTAACTCCCCGGATTATACCCGCTGTACTTAAAACTAATAGAACAATATGAGGCGCCACCAAACGTTTATGAAAATGCACACCTTGTGTTAAAACCCCTTTTGGTGTGACTCTAAATGTTGTCGGCTTGCGGGCAATTGTTTCGACTAAAACAGCCCATAGGACCGCCGGTGCCGCCGCCATATCATACAGATGACTCCAAAAGAGATTACGGGCGTTATCCGTGTTCACTCTGAACACAACCCCCGATAAAATAAATTGCGGGATCCAGAACAGTAAAAGTCCTGTTATGCTTGCATTAAGCACCGGTATACCAAGTAATAAAAAAACTAAAGGCGATAAGATAAAGATAAATTTAAAGAAACCGTTGTACCAGTAAACGATTGCACTTAAATACAAAACCCGCTGCATCAGGGTTAGGCCTTTTAAGGTTAGAGGGTTCCATTTCCGGGCAGTTTGGATTGTCCCCCGTGCCCAGCGAATCCTTTGTATAAGAAAATCGGCAAATGATTCTGCCGCCAACCCCTGCACCAACACTTCATTTAGGAAAACAGTCTGGTAACCTTTAGCCTGTAAAAGCATTCCCGTAGCAATATCTTCTGTAATCGTGCCTGTTGCAAACCCGCCAATGGATTCAATGGCATTTCGCCTAAAAACGGTATTACTGCCGACATAAATCGTCGAGTTGAACCGGTCCCGTCCGGCTTGGATTATACGCATAAATAAATCCTGCTCGTTAGGGATATCTCGGCTTTGAAAAAGATTATATTGAAAGATATCCTCATTAAAAAATGATTGCGGTGTCTGAACAAAAGCTACGTTGATGTCCCTGAAAAAAGCAGCGGTCCTTTTAAGAAATTCGGGTTTGGGAACCATGTCTGCATCCAGTGTAACTACAAGGTCGCCCGTGGTATGCTTGAGGGCATTGTTGAGATTCCCTGCTTTGGCATGTTCGTTTGAAGGTCGGGATATATATCCGACACCTAATTCTTCAGACATGTGACGCATGTTTTCGCGTCTACCATCGTCACACAGCCAGATACGAAGTTTATCTGCCGGATAATCTAGGTTCATACAGGCTACTATAGTCCTCTTCAGGATATCCGGCGCTTCACTGTATGTTGTTACAAATATATCTACGGTCCATGGCTGGTCAGGCACGGGAGGCGGCGTCCGGTTAGTTGGATTTAGCAATATAATGTGAAAAATTGTAGCCTGCAGGGCCTGAACCCCTTCTGCCAACAAGAGCACCAGACCAAAAATAAGGCCGTAACCATCGGGAAGGGTTTTTAAAACTCTCCATCCAAGATATATCCATATTGCTATAGTTGTCACAATAAGAAGTATTCTGCGAAACCAGGAACCTGAAGCCGGGCTAATTTGTTCAACTGTCATGAATAATCACTCCGACATGTGGGAATGCTTTGTTAATCTCCTCATTCTTTTTATATCGTGCTGATACGCGAAATTCTTTATTGTCATTAGGGGAAAATGGGATATATTATACTGGTTCTAAGAGTAGGGTTTAATAAGCGTTGAGAAGTTTATAGTCTGTCACTTATAAACTTGAAGCCCCGGTTTAACGCCTGAAATGTTAAACCGGGGCCTTATCTTTACCCATTTTGCTTTTTCGTATAATTCAGCAGCCCGCCGGCCAGGACAATGGCAGTCTGGCGGCCGGTCAGGTCGTGGCGGACCTTTAATTCCGTACCTTTGGTAAGGTTTTTCACCGTTAATTCGGCGTCATTCAGGCTACCGGCGGCGATTTCCAGCTGATCTCCCTGACCAATCTTATCGTAATCCGCCTCATTGACAAAAGTCAGCGGCAGGATGCCGAAGTTAATCAGGTTGGCCCGGTGGATGCGGGCAAAAGATTTAGTGATGACCGCTTTGACGCCCAGGTACATCGGCGCCAGTGCGGCGTGTTCCCGGCTGGAACCCTGGCCGTAATTCTGGCCGCCTACCACAAAGCCGCTGCCGGCGGCTTTGGCCCGATCGGCAAAAGTTGGGTCCACGCCGGAGAAAACATATTGTGATATGGCGGGGATATTTGAACGGAGGGGTAAGACCTTGGCCCCCGCCGGCATGATGTGGTCGGTGGTGATGTTGTCGCCGACCTTAAGCAGGGCGGCGCCGGTGATTTGCGGCGGCAGTTCGCTGTTGACAGGCAGCGGCTTGATGTTGGGGCCGCGCAGCACGGTGACGCTGTCCGGGTTTTCCGCCGGGGGCAGGACCATGCTGTCGTCGATGAGGAATTGTTCCGGCAGGGTTACTTCTACAAACTCACCCAGTTCCCGGGGGTCGGTGAGCACCCCTTTAAGGGCTGTGGCCGCGGCCACCTCCGGGCCGGCGAGGTAAATCTTGGCATCGGCAGTGCCGCTCCGGCCCTCGAAGTTCCGGTTAAAGGTCCGTACCGAAACAGCGCCGGAGGAAGGGGACTGCCCCATCCCGATACATGGCCCGCAGGCTGATTCCAAAATCCGGGCGCCGGCGGCGATGATATCGGCCAGGGCGCCGTTTCTGGCCAGCATTTCAAATACCTGCTTGGAACCGGGGGATATAACAAGGCTGGTATTGGGGTGGACTTTTTTGCCTTTCAGGATGCCGGCCACCCGCATCAGGTCTGTGTAAGAGGAGTTGGTACAGCTGCCGATAGCCACCTGTTGCACCTCAATGGGGCCGACATCCTTGACTTTGGCTATGTTATCAGGGCTATGGGGCTGGGCCACCATGGGTTCCAGTTCACTTAAGTTGATCTCGATAGTTTCATTATATACAGCATCCGGGTCGGCCGCCAGGGGCGTCCAGTCCTGCTCGCGGCCCTGGGCCTTAAGGAATTCCCGGGTAATCTCATCACTCGGGAAAATGGAAGTGGTGGCCCCCAGTTCGGCCCCCATGTTGGTAATGGTGGCCCGTTCGGGGACGGTTAAGGTTGCTACCCCCGGCCCGGTGTATTCGATGATTTTGCCGACGCCGCCCTTGACGGTCATGAGCCGGAGCACTTCCAGAATTACGTCCTTGGCGGAAACCCACGGCTGAAGCTTGCCGGTGAGTTTAACCTGCACCACTTTGGGCATATTCAGATAAAATGGACCGCCACCCATGGCTACCGCCACGTCCAGACCGCCGGCCCCGATAGCGATCATACCAATGCCGCCGCCGGTGGGGGTGTGGCTGTCTGAACCCAGCAGGGTCATACCCGGTACGCCGAACCGCTCCAGGTGCACCTGGTGGCAGATGCCGTTGCCGGGCCGGGAGAAACAGATCCCGTGCTTTGCGGCCACGGTCTGCAGGAAACGGTGGTCGTCGGCGTTTTCAAACCCGGTCTGCAGGGTGTTGTGGTCCACGTAACTTACTGATAATTTGGTTTTTACCTTTGGCACGCCCATGGCCTCAAACTGCAGGTAAGCCATGGTGCCGGTGGCATCCTGGGTCAGGGTCTGGTCAATCCTGATTGCTATTTCTTTGCCTGGAATCATTTCCCCTGAAACCAGATGCTGACTGATGATTTTTTGCACTAAATTTTTCCTCAATGCTTGTTCCTCCTTTTACCTGAAAAAACTTGACACGACCAGTAATACCTTCTAAAATAATGTAACAAAAAAGGTACAGGGTGTCAATGAAACGAAAAGGCAAATAACCGTCGATTACCACCCACTGACTAGCTTAATTTTACTTTTGGCGGAAAGAATATCCCGTTTATTCTCCCTCAATGGTAATATAAAAGAAAAAAGCATCAGAGGGGTGGTAAAGATGACAAAATCAATTTGTTCCTTAGAGTTTGGCGACCTGTGCAAGAAGCTCGACAGGTTTGCCGATGATGCGGTGCGCATGCTGGCCTTATCTTTTGACGGACTCTTGTATCATAACCGCAATAAGCTGAATGAATCTGACCAAGTGGCCAGGGAAACCGAAAAGTTGGCCAAAGAGCTGACCCAACTGGTGCTGGAGAGTAACCGGGAAGAGAAGCCGGGGGAATGGGAACCCGCACTAATCCTTGCGGTAATCCACAATATTCAACAAATCAAATACAGCGTAGAAAAGATCAATGCCAGTGTTCACAACAAGATTAACGACGGCGTGTTGTTCAGTGACAAAGCTGTTACAGAGTTGAAGGATGTTTACGGAGTGGCGCTCGACTGCCTGCGGCATGTACATGATTTGATGCAAACCAAGAACGCTGTACTCGTGGATCACCTGCTGCAGAGAACCGAAGCTTACGGGGAAGTCATCAGAAAATATACGGACGAACACGAGAACCGGCTGGTGAGGGGGATCTGCCTGCCGAAGGCGTCGTTGATTTACCTGTTGATTGTTGATTCGTTAAAGGATATTCTCTGGAATGTTAAAACCATCGCCAAGAAATTTAAGGAATAATCCGGAAACACTACGGGCGGCTTGCAAAGCCGCCTTTTATATACCCCAGGAAAGTATGTTACGCCTGTGGCATAAAAAAGGCTAACTCGGCGCTTCGCGCCAACGAAGCCTTTTTAATGATGGAGGTTACAATGCGAAAGGTCACATTTAAAAACAGCAGGGGGCAGCGCCTGGCGGGGGTATGGCACCGCGCTGCCGGGGGGGCTGCAGCCTGTGGCATCAACCCTGTCCTGATCATCTGCCACGGTTTCCGGGGCAGCAAAGACGGAGGCGGGCGGGCTGTGGAGTTTGGCGCGGGAATCGCTGCGGCGGGTTACCATGTGATGCGGTTTGACTTTTCCGGTACCGGTGATAGTGAAGGGGAGTTTGCCTCCGCTACCCTTACAGGTTACATGGATGATTTGGCTGCCGCCGTAGAATATGCCGGGGAAAAGGCGGCCGGGCCGGTAATCGTCCTGGGCCGCAGTTTTGGCGGCACCACGGCTATTTGTCAGGCTGCCATTGACGGCCAGATTGCCGGGGTATGTACCTGGGCCGCGCCCGCGAAGGGGCGGACCACCGTTTTACCCGGCACTTTTCAGAGGTTACCGATTTGACGGAAATATGGCTTAAAAAGTATTTTTCTACAGATTAAAGTCAGGTGTTTTTTACTATTAGCAGGCATATGATATATCAGGAGCAGGGTTCTTCGCATTTATAGGACATTTTTAGACAATGTTTTTGTGAACTATTGCACAAAAATTTTCTTAATAAGCAGGAATTTTCAGTTAATTGGCGAAAAAATACTACAAAGATAAAAACCGGCATGGCGGGAACAATGTGACAAAGGGGGGAGAGGTAATGCGAACCAGGTTCCTGATAGTATTTGTATTTCATTTGTTAAGTGTGTCCCTTGTCTTATTCCCTAAGCAGTTTAAGGGTCCGGTGCTTATGACAGTCAACAATCTGATACCTGTTACCGTCTTGGACGTGATAGCCGCTATTTTTGTCCTGGCAGGCTCCGTATTCCTTTATGTTTCACTTTTCAAGTTCCTTAAATCACAACCTAAGTGTGTCGAAGATTCGGATGCTGTTTCCGACCTGCCGGCTGAACAAGGCAGATAAATCACAGGAGGAGTTATGCACGTTATTTTAGTTGAACCCGAAATCCCGCATAATACAGGCAATATTGCCCGCACCTGCGCGGCCACCGGAACTGTCCTCCATCTGGTAAAACCCCTGGGTTTTTCGGTGGAGGATAAATATTTAAAGCGGGCCGGCCTTGATTACTGGCACCTGGTGGAGATCCATTATCACGACAGCTTCGGCGAACTTTGCCAAAAGTATCCTGAAGGAAAATTTCACTTCGTTACTACCAAGGCTGACCGACTTTATACGGAAGTAAAATATGGCCCCGGGGACTTTCTCGTTTTCGGTAAGGAGACGGCCGGGCTGCCGGAACCACTGCTTAAGGCCAACTGGGAACACTGTATCAGGATCCCCATGATTGACCAGGCCCGTTCCCTTAATTTGGCCAACGCGGCAGCGGTTGTGCTGTATGAAGCCTGGCGCCAGCAGGGTTTTGAAGGTAACAGATGACTATATTTCTACACTTTATCATTTCGACACTTAATCCGATTGTCAGGTCGTTGTTTTTATGATAAAATAAAAAAAATGAATAGATGGGAAATACGCTGAGTTCTTGCCTTGGCAAGAAGCGGGGGAACCAAATTTATTGGGGTGAGTCTCACTTTTGTGAGTAGGGTTAGCTCTTTCGACCCGAATCCGTCAGCTAACTTCGTAAGCGTGGAGAAAGAGGTCGCACATTTTCCTGAAAAGTGATTAACCCAGGACCTCTCCTGGGTTTCTTTGTCTCTGTGCGCCTCACATTCCACCTGTCGACAAAATTGCCGAAGGAGGGATTTTTGTGAGTCCGGACATCAATCATTTACTTCAGGGCGGCGCTGAAGCCCTAAACCTGACCCAACTTACAGGTACATTGAAAAGGGACGGTTTCATAGTCCGGAAACGGTTGGAGCTCTTCTGGGAAGAGAACCCGGTGTTCCACCAACTCGTTCAGGAAAGTATCAACCTGGAAGCGGCCCGAAGAAAGATTTACAATTATCTGGCCGAACATGAAAAAAGGACGCTGAAACCCTGTGGTCACAGCCATCCAATGGACAGAGCGCTGGCCCGGCGGGCCATCAATGTGCTGAAAAATATTTTTGCCGAACGGAGCGAAGAACTGGCCGGTTTCAGTGTCCTGGAAACCCTCATGAAGTTAGCCCACCATCAGGAGGTTCATGTGCATGCCGCCTTTGTGGAAGAGCTGAGACATCTCTTCCTTGCCATGAAGGAGAAAACCGGGCTTTTTGAAAAGCACTATTTTCTGCACAGCAGTGTGGAAGAAGACCCCAGGGCCAAATCCACAGCCAGGTCGGCGGTGCTGGATGAAATATCCGGGCGGGCCCATTTATGGATGTCCCGCTATTCATCCGGCCTTGACCCTAAGGCAATTAAGCGCCGGGAATTAAACCGGATCCGGATTATGCGGCATTTCGGGGCCGGTGAAGAGGATTGGGCCGACTGGACCTGGCATTGCGGGCATGTGATCAGGGACATTGATACTTTAAAAAACCTTATATCCCTTACACCGGAGGAAGAAAAAGCTGTCCGGCTGGCCAGGGAAAAGGGGCTGCCTTTTGGCATTACCCCGTATTATGTATCTTTGATGGATTTTGAAGCCGACCGGAATAGGGATCATGCCCTGCGGGCCCAGGTTATCCCGCCCGTGGATTATGTTATGTTGGTATCCACCCTGCGCCACGATACAGGTAAATCCCTTGATTTTATGGGTGAACATGATACCTCGCCGGAAACGCTGATTACCAGGCGGTACCCCATGATAGCTATTTTGAAGCCATATAACACCTGTGCCCAGATATGTGTGTACTGTCAACGGAACTGGGAGATCACAGATGTTATGGACAAGAGGGCGGAGTATCCGGACAAAGTTCTTGACCGGGCTCTGAACTGGCTGGCCCGGCACCCGGAAGTAACGGAAGTCCTTATTACCGGTGGTGACCCGGGAATCATGTCCGACGAGAAATTAAAGGCCCTGCTGGACCGCTTGGCGGAAATGGACCATGTTAACAGGATCAGGATTGGCACCAGGCTGCCGGTAGTGCTGCCTATGCGTATTACTGAAGAATATGCCGGCATAATCAGTGCATACCACGTCCCCGGGCGCCGGGAGGTAGCAGTGATGACCCACTTTGAACACCCTTACGAGGTAACGCCGGATACGATGGAGGCAGTTCAAAAGCTGCGGCGGCGGGGAGTACCGGTATATAACCAGGGGGTTTTTACTTACGAAAACGCCCGCCGGTTTGAAATGGCTGCGCTGCGTAAAACCCTGCGCTTAATCGGGGTAGAACCGTATTATACTTTTAATGCTAAAGGCAAAGAAGAAACCCGCGCCTACCGGGTACCTATTGCCCGCCTGCTGCAGGAACAGGCCGAGGAAGCGCGGTTAAGCCCCGGTTTGGACCGTACCGATGAGGCTGTTTTCAATATCCCCCGGCTGGGCAAGAATTACCTCCGGGCCGGACAGGACCATGAAGTGATCATGATTATGCCTGACGGTTCCCGCCTGTATGAATTTTATCCCTGGGACCACAGTACCACTGAAGGCAGTCCTTACTTACACAGGGATGTGCCGGTGCTTGATTTTTTGGGTGCCATGGGACGGCGCGGTGAAAACCCGGTGGATTACAGGAGCATATGGTATTACTAGTGAATGCTCCCCTTGCTAACGGCTAACGTCGTTTGAGCAAGGGGCTTCCTGCTTCATTGACCGTAGCTTTGCTATCAGGCAAAGTCTTACACAATCTCCGCAGGCGTGACTTCGGGGCATTCCCGCCCTAGTTTAGTCTTTATACACTTTTAGGCCGTAGCCAATAATTGCAGCCCCCGTAATTCTATTACTTTGGCGGAAATGATATCCCGGTTCTCTGTCAAACCGCACTTAGGCAGGTA
>JBMOPI010000047.1:0-12216 GCA_049324975.1 Bacillota bacterium | reverse complement strand
CATTACGAAGACCATACCCTGCATAACAAGAAGAACCCTTATGGTTTACGCAGTACAGTTGTCAGTGACTGGACAGGCGGACCCAGCCCGGGGCACATTGAAACAATCCTTAGTACCGTAATTGACCCCAACACTGGGGAAGAAGTACCGGCCTATAAGGAGTTCTGTTGGCAGTGCCATGGCCCGGACAGCGGGCCTAATGCTACCCGGAAGATTTTGGGGGACAAGAGGACCAGCTTTGTTGACAAGCCCCATGCTTCCTTAGAGCGGGAAGGATCCGACAACCCTTACGGCCCAGGCATGGACATCGCATGTCTGAAATGTCATTTCAGCCATGCTTCCTCTAATATTCGACTGATCAGGACTCTCATTGACGGAGTAGCTATCGACGCGGCCGCGGATACCGGAAAGATTTATGCCTGCATGGCCTGCCATGACGGTTCGCCTGGTGGGGCAGACATCTCTGCGAAATACAATGCCCCGTCTTCAGGCGGCCACTACATTAAATCTGATCCGACAAAAAAGCTGCTCTGCACGGAGTGCCATGACCCTCACGGCACTACCAGCAAAAAATACCTGCTTGATACCAGCAACAAATATCAGACCGGCATTACCTTCCCGGCGAATTACACTACCCCGGGGGCAATGCGCGATTTTTGCCTGGCCTGTCACCCGCTGTCCGGCGACCCCAACCGGCCGAACCAGGTATATGACACTGTTTATACCATCAAGGTCGGTACGGTGACAATCCAGCAGCTGCCCAATACTGTTTCCGACCACGTATACGGCGGCGGAACCAGGGAATGCGCCATCTGTCACGACCCACACAAACCCTGGCCGGCCACCGGTGGAGAGGACAAGTGTTATAGCTGTCACAGCCGGCCTAACGGTGAAGCGACGGATATCAAGGCTTTGATGGGTCTGGAATCCCAGCCCGGCACCGGCAAGGTTTCCCGGCACAAGATTACAGACGCGGATACCACAAACAATACCTGTATGCAGAGGTGTCATACAGCTCACCCCCATGATCCCAGGTCAGACCATATCAAGCTGCTGCTGCCTGACCTTAATGAAAAATCATTGTGCCTGAACTGTCATGATGTCAATGCCGACCCCTCTATCAGATCCCCGTATACCATTGAGAAAGCCAAATACGACGGGAAGAAGCATGACTACACCATTGCTATCAGGAATTATCCCGCCGATAACAGCACCTTTTTCGGTAATTGTGACAAGTGCCATACCCCCCATGGTTCGGATTTCCGTCCCCTGCTCAGGCTGCGTAAAGATGAGCTTTGTGTAAACTGCCATAACGGGGTGGCCAAAGACGCTAATGGGGACGTTATAAAGGATATCAAAACCCTGTATGACAAGTCCGGCCATAAGTATGTCAATTATCCGACAGCAAAATTATATTGCGATGAATGCCATATCCCTCATGGTTCAACCAATGACAAGTATATCCGGGACAATGACAATTACGCTCCCATGCAGACGATGACCGCCCATGTGGATTCGACGGTCTACCAGGTGTATTTCCCCGGTAACTTGACCGGCGCGTCCTATAAAACCAGGGAATTATGCATCAGGTGCCACCGGGAGTATGTTGCCGCAGGTGTCTATTCATATGTTTACTATACCAGTGAAACCACTCCCGGTGGGGAGGTGCGGCTCCAGAGCATACCGCTGGTTGGCGACCACGGTGTACAGATTAATGAGCATAAAGCGGGTGATGCCAAGCAGTGCACCGACTGCCACAACCCCCACGACCCGGAACCGGTGGGCAGTGACAAAGACTGCTTTATCTGCCACGGCGCCAACGGTTATGCTACCAAAATTGAACCGTTAACCGGACTAAATGGGGTCTGGCCGGAAGGGACAGTAGCCAAGGTGACCTATCACCCGATTAAAGATGCCAGCACCCAGACTACCAATGACTGCATGAGTATGTGCCACACCCAGCACGTCCACAACCCGAGGGCCAACTTAATTAAGGACAAAAGGTTCACAGCCGGTGATGTTACCGCGCCGGATGCCCCGTCCGCTCCAAGTGTGGTAGGGTCCAGCGCCATTCAACTGGATTTAAGCTGGACTGCTTCGGCCAGCACTGACGTTTTCGGCTATTACATTTATCGGAAAGTCGGCTCCGGTGGCAGCTACACTAAGTATGGCGTGGTCAACAGCAAGGTTTACGCGCCGGCAAAGGTATGGTTTTATGACGGCGGGCTTGTCCCCGGCCAGACGTATTACTATAAGGTATCCGCCTTCGATTATAATGGCAATGAGTCCGGCCAGTCTGCGGAAGTGAGCCGGGCGCCGGCCATGGCAGATGATATTCAGGCCCCCAGCATTCCCACCAATTTAAAGGTGACTACACCCACGGATGCGGCCAGCACCAGGCTTACCGTGTCCTGGACAGGGTCTACAGATAATTACAAGGTGGTTCAATACCAGGTATACAGGAGCACCACTCAGGACGGGACATATACCCTGATAGGTTCCACCGGCCTTGTGAACATGACTGATTCCGGCCTGCAGCCGGAGACCGGTTATTACTACAAGGTGCGGTCCGTGGATTATAACGGGAATATGTCTGAACTGACGGCCCCCGTATACGGGGCAACTGCCGCAGCGGAAGCGCAGATCACCGCCGGAAGTTACTCTGAAGGCACCGAAATCATGGAACTACGGGACGCCAATAATAAAGTGACCAATGAATTTGGTCTGGGCGCCAGTATCAAAGTAATAGTAAAAAGCGATGACCCGGATATCCCAAATCCGCCAAGCAATCCTTCCGTGGCTAAAATCAAACTAAAGAACCACCTGAATATCCTGCTTCAGGAGTTCACATCGTACACTCACGAAAAATCCGGTAGTACGCATATTTTTACATTTACTATATTGCTTCCTGACAGTTTGTACAGCGGCGTATACAGGCTGGAAACAGAAATAACCCATACCGGGGTATCTCTTGTACCTTACGAAGCCATCCGGGTGGGAGCGACGGCAAAAGGTTTCAAACTTTATAATGATGCCGCCAGGACCAAACAGTTACTTGTATTTGCGCCAGGTGACACGGTGTATGTCAAGGTGTTTACCGACTATCCCGGCGGTACGTCCTATGTCAACCCGTCTCTTACTTATAAGAATTTTAACAGCACTACCGGTACGTCCCTGACTATTACATGGGAAAGCCCGGCCTATGAATACGGTTTTGGCAAGTTCAGGTTCACTGTGCCTTCAACGGGACTCACCAACGGCTGGTGGTATATCCTTAATTTCTATGGCGAGAGCAACTCAAAGCGGAATCCCAAAGTTGCAGATTATGGCACTATGTTCCTGGTCAAACCCAAGGATACCACACCACCCGGGCAGCCGGGTGTACTCTCCTTTACTCCCACCCACAATACGGTGAGTGTAAGCTGGACCGCTTCCACTGGGGATGTGGCGGCATATAACATATACCGCCGGTCAGCTTCCGAATCCTCATTCCTGCTGATTGGTTCAACTACATCAACAGGATTTACGGACTATGGTTTAAAACCAGGTACAACTTACTATTATGAAGTTAAGGCAGTTGACCTCTACGCCAACCTTTCATCGGCGTCTACCGGTTCAACGGCGACCAACGCTGCCCCCAATGACACCATACCGCCCAATAAACCAACAAACTTTAGGGTCCAGCGAGACAGCTCCTCCCAGCTTTCCGCCTATTGGGCCAATTCGAACGAGGCCGTGGACGAAACGGTGGGTTACGCCGTTTATCGCAGCCAAAATAACAGCGAATACCTCAGGGTTGGAGTTTCCGTCAATAAACAATACAGCGATACTGGCCTTAAAGGCAATACCTTATATTACTATAAAGTGAGTGCTTATGACCGGGCAGGCAATGACTCCGGGTTGACGTTTGAATCTTCAATGACCACTGCCAGGTCCGGGGAAAATTCCAAAGAAGGCGCCCTGTGTATGTCCTGCCATGAATACGGCAAAACACCTCCCGTAGGGTACACGGTCTACCACAAGATTTATAATTCTTATAATTACAGCAAACACAATGTTGATTATGCCGTTTATACCTTCAAAGACGGCAGTGTTTACGAAGGTAACTGCACCAAGTGCCACGTGCCCCACGGCTCCGATTACGTCCACTTGTTGAAAGCGGCGGATGACAATAACCTGTGTTTTGGCTGCCATTACGCTGCTTCCAATACCGGTAAGTTCTCCGGCCAAAGGTATTTTGAGGAATCTTCCCACGGGAAAACTACGGCCACGGGTGAACATTCCACCACCCCGGGATACTGGCCCGGCGGAGACGGGGTGCCTGCGAGAGAACCGGCTGATGCAGGGCGTTGCTACAACTGCCATGCCCCCCACGGCCGCTTCGATCCGGCAACCGGTCAATACATCAGGAGTTCGGCTTGGCGGGGCAACAGCATTAACCTTAATCCTCTATGCTACACATGTCACACCGATGTAAACAAGTATGGAGAGTATGGCGGGAAGACCGTTTATGAAGCGACCTACCATGGAAATAGCGCGAAGAATGCCAAGATGAAGCTTGACTCAACTTATGGCAGCGGGGAGTGTGCCAACTGCCACGAACCCCATGGCGGTCCTTACCCTGGCATGCTTCGTTACCCCGTCAACGTTACCGGGAGTGATAAAAACAAGTTATGCCTTGTCTGCCATGACCGCTCCGATATTCTGCTGGATACTGGCTTGTTTGACGGCTCGGCGGTTTATGTCAACTCCAAGCATAACCTGAGCGCCCAATGGTTTGAAGAACTGAATACCACCGGCGGGATGGTCTACAACAAGACATCCTTCCTTCCCGGAGTATGCCTTAACTGTCATAACTCCCATGGCCGGACCTCCGACGGGAGCACAGACACTACCAAGGTGCTGCCCAAAATGCTGGTGGTAAACGACAGTTCCAACAGTGAAATCTGCAACAAGTGCCACGAGTATCCGACTATTGCATCAGTAACTGTAGGCTATCCCGGCTTCATCACCTTCAGTCAGGGTGTCCATAAAGCCAAGGCCCAGTGGCCGGGCGGCAAGTATTACAAAGAGGCAAACACCGCCGACCAGAAGGGTAAGTGTATCAACTGCCACGACCCCCATGGTACTGCGGAAATTGATGCCTGGGGCAATGTTACCAACATAACCGGCAATGTCTTTGACTGGGAAGAACAGCTTTGTTATTCTTGTCACGACGGGAATACGGCGGCCAGTAACCTGAAGTTCTGGGAAGACCAGGGCATTGGTCACCTACCGGGGTCAACATCCCTGCTTCATTCTTTTGGCGAGGATATTAAGACATCCCAGCGTCACGTTGAATGCCTGGACTGCCATAACGTGCATTCCGTACAGGATATAGTTTACACTGCCGGGCAAGATGTGACTACCCGGTTATCCGCAGCCTTTAAGGGAGTCACCGGCGTCAAGGTGCTTAGCATGCCCCAGCCCTTTACCCCCAACCCCAGTGATTCCAACTGGTCAAATGAACCTTACAAACTCACGGGATACTCCTACGAGGTTGTCAGTGATGTATACAAAGAAGATCCAATCCAGCGGGAGTATATGGTTTGCTTTAAGTGCCACTCCACTTACAGTGCAGCAAGCACCGGCGGCCGAAGGGTTATTGTCTATATGAACGTATACAATGCCTCCACTCACGGTTGGGATTTCCGTCCGAAATCTAACTTTAACAACCCCTATCTGGCAGGCCGGCCGGCAGGTTCAGACGCCTGGACCAATAACAGTATTGCCAAACCCTTCAGAGACCGGACCAGGTTTAATATGACCTGCTCAGACTGCCACGGCAACCCTGACACCAGCGGGGGTAAACCCCGGGGGCCGCACGGATCCAATTACGATTATATCTTGCGGGAGAACCCCCGTGACCCTGCATTCTGCAACCTCTGCCATAACCCGGCATGGTATGGAAGTTCGGTAGCGGGCGACGCAGGTACAGGTCATACCAGTGTTCCTAAGACCCATGGCACGAGTAACCATTTTGGTGAAAGACAGATTAACGGTAACTGGAATGCCATGGACCAGTTTGCAACTGCATTTGGTCAAAACTGGTGCCGTTTCTGCCATTTTGCCGGGTATAAGTCGGCCAGCACCAAATATCCTACCGTCCACGGTTCCAATGCTGCACTGGCATATGATGATGAAGCGAATCCGGGAAGTTATAAGGCAACCCGGGGTACCAACGGTTTCCTCATTTCAAGGATTAAACGCAGCGCCACACCTTCATGCTGGGGCGGGTATTCGTCAACCACTGATTATAACTGTAACCATAATGGAAGTTACAAGGCTTACCAGTAATTGCAGAGATGACAGGCGGCTTCTGCCGCCTGTCACAGTATTTTTGTTTTAGTTGATTTTGAGGAGGGCCTGATGGTAATCAAGAAGTTATTCAGATTTGCATTTTCCGCTAAATTTGCCATATACCTGATGGTTACCATCTTTTTATATATTTTTTTTGGAGTATACTCAGGGAACTTGCTCGCAAGACCTTACCAAGCCTGGTGGTTTATCCTCCTCCAGGTCGTCCTTGCCGCTAATATTTTGGGTTGTACCATATACCGATTTAGACGTCAGACAGGTGCTGCAATATTTAATGTGCCATGGGAGCACAGAACCATGGTTAAAAGGTCTTTTAACTTAAAGGAACTAAGTACATTACTCCTTAGCAGGAATTTTAAAACTGAAAGTCATGGAGACGTAATTCTGGCCCAAAAAAACCCTCATTCACGATTGGGATCAATGATTTTTCATCTTGGGTTGGTAATTGTGCTGGGGGGTTTTGCCGTTTCTGCTATATGGGGGGTAAGGGGGATAGTGCTTGCTCCCGAAAAAGTTCAAATTAACCTTGCCGGGGATTTTGAAATTACCAGAAAAGGCATCTTCTTTGACCGGGACACGGGTTTTCAGGCCGTCGTCAAAGAAATCAGGCCTATTGTAAAAGATGATATTGTAGAACAGGTTAAGAGCACTATAGTATTTTTCCGGAACGGGGAAACGGTAGAACAGGAGATGGAAATTAACCGACCGGCAATTTACCGCGGCTACTCCTGGCGGTCCAATAACTGGGGATATTCTCCTTTCCTGGTAATTAAAGACGAAAAAGGAGAATTGCTGCACAACAACTTTGTAAATATTGCTACCCATAACGGGCGGAGTTTTTATGACAATATAACATTAAAAAATGGGCTGAATTTGCGGGTTGAATTTATCGACTTTACAGCGGAAACGGGAAACGGTTCACTGTCTATCCTGCCCAATAACCCTGCGGTTATGATTACTAAGTACAACGGTGGGAAAAAAGCAGCCGAAGATATTATCCAGCTGGGAAAAGAAAAAGATATAAACGGATTGCGTTTTGCCTTCACAGATTACAGGATGTGGGAGCTTTTTGATGTTTCATACGACCCCGGCGGTATCTTTATTTATCTGGGCGGCTTTTGCGCGACCGTGGGTATTGCGTGGCGGGGGTTGTTTATCCGGAAGAGGATCTGGCTGAAACTTGAGGACGAACCGGACGGCCAAGCCTTATTCTGGACCTCCCGGGCCGATTATTTTAACGACCTGTTCCGAGAAGAAGTCAGTCAAATGTTACGGGATTTCCAGAGGGGGGCAGCCTGATGTCACAGTGGGAGACGCTGTTTTTCTGGGTCACGGTAGGATGTTATGTTACGGCCACCTTTTTTTACCTGTACTGGTTCATTACCGGTCGGACAACCGGTGAAAAGATCGAAAAGGTAATTATCTGGGCAGGGTTTCTGTCCAATCTGGAAGTTATTGTGGCCCGTACCCTGACCTCCGGTCACCTTCCGGTACGTACCCTTTATGAACTCAATATAGTTGTGGCCTGGCTGGCGGTTGGCGTATTCCTATGGGCCAGGCGGACCTACACCAAAACAGTTTTGGTTGGCCTTGTCAGCGTCACCTTCGCTTTTCTGGTCGCCGGCTGGGGGTATGCCGACAACCCGCAGATAGCACCGCTGACACCGGCATATAAGAGTAACTGGCTGGTGGTCCATGTACTTTTTGCGCTCCTTTCCACCGCCTGTTACATTTTTGCTACCGGGACGAGTTTTTTTTACCTTTTGAAAAGCCGTTATCCTGAAGGAGAAGGACCTAAACGGTATAAACTGGTGCCCGGCCTGAAGATCCTTGATGACTTAAGTGTTAAACTGATCCTGCTGGGTTTTGTGGCCGGGACTATCATGTTGATCAGTGGGTCCATATGGGCTAAACTTTTGTGGGGAAGTTACTGGAGCTGGGATCCGGTCGAGACCTGGTCACTGATCAGCTGGCTGGTCTATGGCATCTATCTGCACCTGCGGTTTACCTTCGGCTGGCGTGGACGGAAACTGGCCTGGCTGTGTATGGCCTGCCTGATAACCAATGTAATCAGCTCCTGGGCGGTAGGGGTCTTTACGCCGGAAACCTATCACAGCTATGAGGGGATTTCCCGGCCGTTGGAATGACCTTAAAGACGATAAGGTTTGACCGAATCAGCATCGTAATGACCGGGGGAGGAATTTGATGGTACACTGGCGGAAACCAATAGTGCTTGCACTTTTGACTATCCTTTTCATCACCGTTAACTGGGGCATTTACAATATTTATTATAAGAAAATTGAACTTGCCCATATGCCCCTGAAACCAGCAGAACCCCCTGTTTACCTGGGTGAGATTAAGCTTGGCGGGGACAAAAAACCCGCATGGGTATATGTTTACGAGGAAAAGGTTTACGTAAATTATTTTAATCAGGAGAAGGTAGACATCCTTACGCCTGAAGGCAAAAAAACAAAGGACTTCCGGGCCAAAATCACCAAGGGGCAGGGCGCCCCCCAGGGGATGTTTAAATCAGGCAGCCGCTTATTGGTTGCTGACTTTCAGAACGGCGGAATCGGTCTTTATGCCGATAACGGGCGGCTGCTGGATGCCTACTATGAAACGGCGGAGAAAAGGCAGATTAAACCTGTGAGCGCGGCTGTCTACGAAAATGTTTTCTTTATAACCGACGTCAATATCAACGGCTGGATGGCTGTGCTGGATGACGGTGAAATGATTATGGAAGTTAAGGGGGATGATGAGAAAAAGAAACTGGAGTTCCCTTACGGCATTGCGGTAACGGATGACGGCCGGGTGATAATCACCGACCCTGCGGGGGGGAAAGTTAAGGTTTTTGCCTGTGCCGGCTGGTATGCTTACGATATCGCGGCTGCCCAGGTTGGCCTGCAAAACCCCCAGGGCGTTGCCATAGACGGTTTTGGCCGCATCCATATAGTAGATAACGGGACAGGGAAAATATTTGTTTTCGACAACAGTGGTAAGTTCATGTTCACCTACGGCAGGGATTTGAAAAACCCGTCCACTGTTGCCGTAGACAAAAAAAATCGGGTTATTTACATTACCAATACGGAAAAGGGCAGCCTTTCCGTCTGGGGTTATTGAAAACCGGGGGATTTAAATGTTTAAAGAGAAGTATCAGGTGTATGTTGTTTTAATCACTGCGCTGATGTTTGGCGCGGCCGGCTTAGCCAGCGGTATAGCTGTTTATGATGACCTTTGGTATCATCTGCTGACCGGGCGATATATTTACCTGCACCAGGAAATTCCGGATAGTGGCTTTATGGTTTACAACCATACCAGTATGCCGATGTTTTATCACTCCTGGTTAACCCAGCTTTTTTTGTATCTTGTTTTTTTGCTGGGCGGAGTGCCTCTCCTGAAAGTACTCAATGTTTTGCTGGGGCTTTTGGCGGGCGCTGCTTTATATTACCTGTTCCGCCGGCGGGCAGGTTTGTTCTCTTTTTTTGTGCTACTGCCCGTAACCGTTTTTTTTGCTAATTTCTTCTTAAACCTACGGCCCAGTGTTTTTTCGCTGATTTTTTTCTCAGTTATCCTTGCGCTCCTACATGATTTCCGGGAGAAGAAAAAAAGGGTCACCGTGGTTCTGATCACAGTCCTTATGGTAATATGGACCAATATGCACGGATTTTGGGCTTTCGGCTTGGCGCTAACAGCCTTGTTTGCCCTTGATGCTCTGTTACAAAAGGATGCGGGTGAATATTTGCCTCTCCTGGCCGGCGGGGCGATTGTATTGGTTATGGCATTTATCCGGCTGGGCGGACCGGAAGCCTTTTACACTTTACCGCAAAATGGGACCCGGATTATTCAGAATAATGTCCACGAATGGTATTCTCCTCTATACGCGCTGAAACTTTTTACTAACATAAAAGACGTCTCAACCATGGCTGCCGTAGGATTTTTGCGGGTGCTCCCGCCTATTTTAATAACCGCCGTGGTTTTGCTGATTTTGTTTTTTAAAAAAAGACCGCGTATTGATTACCTGCTGGGCCTGGCTTTCGGCAGCCTGACCCTGTTTAGCGCGCGCAACATGCTGTTTATGATCCCTGTTTTTGTTTATATTGCCGGTCCTGTGCTGGAAGATTACCTGGACAGGCGCACGGTGCACAAAAAAACCATTGTTGGGCTGTCACTGCTGCTGCAGGTTGTTTTAATGACAAGTTTTGCAATAAACTATACGGCTTTTAAAGCCAAACCCTTGCCGTTGGAAAATCTGGTTGCCAGGCTACCTCTCGCCAACAATCTGATTATTACCCACCCCAATATTGCGGACTATATCCTGTTCCTGCATAACAAGGATGGCTGGAACCAATACAATTACGTATTGGCGGACATCCGGTTTGAATTATACGAGCCTAAGGAAATGGAAAATTTAAACGGACTTCTGGAAGGCCATTTGGAGAATATGCCGAGTGCCGGTTCAGGCAGGCTTACCCCTGTTTTTATTCTGACTGAGGATATGCCGTTGTTGGCCAAATTGATTAAAAATCCGAATTACAACGTTATCGCCGAAGAAGAGGGATTCTATCTGGTTGTGGACAAGAATTTACGGCATATATCCGGAATTAACTTCACGTTGTAAAAGGAGGATTTTTCGACATAATATTTAATTCTTATTAGGGAATGTTTATTATTTTCGGGGAGGCAATATGGCAAAAGTTATGCTGGTTACACCGGACTACCACTGCGGGGTCGTGGAGTCAGCCGGCCGCTGGCCGCATATCGGGTTTGTTTACATCGCCGGGGAACTGCGGAAACAGGGTCACGATATAAAGATATATGATGCTATGGCCAAGAACCACAGTCTGGAGGAAATTTTGCACAATATACAGTCCTATAACCCGGACGTAATTGGCACCACCGCCTACACTGCCACCATGCCGGCTGCGGCGGAACTCCTCCGGCGGGTCAAGGCGTGGCGGGACAAAGTATTTACTGTAATTGGCGGGGTACACCCCACTTTTTGTTATGAAGAGGTTCTGGGGGATAATCCCTTTATTGATGCCGTCGTTAGGTTTGAAGGGGAATTTACTTTTCCTGAACTGGTGTCTGCCTGGGAAAAGGGTAAGGACTTCAACGGCATATATGGGATTGCCTTCCGAGACGGTGGACAGACTGTCTGCACGCCGGTCAGGCCATATATCCAAAACCTTGATGAACTGACACCGGCCTGGGACCTGCTTGACTGGGAGGATTACACTTTTTATGTTTACCCCGGTTCCCGGCTGGCCATTATCTCCACCTCCCGCGGGTGCCTGCATGACTGCGCTTTTTGCTCCCAGCAGAAATTCTGGAACCGGACGTGGCGGGCCCGGAGCGTGGAGAGTGTTGTGGCGGAGATTGAAATGCTGGTAACACGTTACGGGGTGGAGGTGTTTTTCATCTCCGACGAATACCCCACTGCAGACCGGGAACGCTGGGAACGGATTCTGGACTGGTTGATTGCAAAGGACCTGGGAGCCCTGTTCCTTATTGAAACCCGGGTTGATGACATTGTCCGGGACGAAGATATTATCCATAGATACCGCCAGGCAGGGATTATTCACATTTACGTAGGTATTGAGGCAACTTCTCAGGAAACCCTTGATTTGTTTAAAAAAGGTATCGGCACAAATGATTCAAAAAGGGCTCTGGACATTATCCACAGCGCCGGCATAGTCAGTGAAACCTCCTTTATCCTCGGTACTCCGTCAGATACCAAGGAGTCTATTGCCGACACACTCGCCCTGGCCCAGATGTATGATCCCGATTTCGCCCATTTCCTGCTGTTGGCGCCCTGGCCTTATGCGGACATGTATCAGGATTTGCAGCCATACATCTGTA
>JBMOPI010000046.1:0-12230 GCA_049324975.1 Bacillota bacterium | reverse complement strand
CCGGAGGATTTCCTTAACCTGTTTTTCCCTGGCGCTGAAGTCCTCCTCCAACCGGGCTATGATCTCCCAGATTTCGCCTCCCGTTATGGGGTTGGATATATGGGAGCTCTGCCGTTCTTTGCAGTGATAGCATACGATGTCCTTATTGAAGGAGAGCCGCACAAACAGCTCGTCAGGCGGAAAAGCCTTCAGGTGGGCAAGAAAATCCTGCACATACTCAAAATATGTCCCGCCTAAACGCAGCAGGTATGAAACTGTTTCCGTATCAGTTGCCGATATCAGGACAGCATCAGGCAGGTAGCGGATATCTTCCACTATCGTTACCCGGTCAAGCAAATAATCATTTTCCAGGATGTATTGAAGAATCCCCGCCGTTTCCGGGCTTTTCAGATGATGCCGGTGCAGAAACCACTGAATATATTCCTTTTTTCGGTTATTTTGTTTAATTCTGTCCAATTTATCACCATCTCCCCACATTTCTCATAAATATTTGACACCGGCACCGGTTTTTCCTGTCGAATTTTCATGGTAATTTGTGGTTTTTGATGGCCCCAGGAGCGGTTTTAATTCCCGGGGTATAATAAAGGTCAACGGCATATTAACGGCCGTTGACCTTTCAGGTGTCCTCTTGCGGTTCAAAACTGTAAAAAGCCCTGACATGAAGGCTATCCACTTCCCGCCACTTGTTAAATGCTTTGCCTTCCATCTTTTCTTCCCAAAATTTGCCGCACTGGCGGCATCTGAGCAGCAGTGTAAAGGCTTCCCGGCTTACTTCAAGGGCTTCCCAATCCCTCCGCGGACAACCGCAGGGACATGGCCCGGTAATCCATTCACCCCGTTGGCCCGGAAAGGAAGCCAGCCGCTCCCGCCGCGCTTCCCTGCGCATCTGCCATTTTAAAATCACACCCAGCCACAAGAGCATTAAAGTTATAATCAGGACTATATTCAAGCCTTACCATCCCCGTCAACCTTTTGATTTATAATTCTCCGGGGCAGGCAGGTTTTCCTTCAGGCAGTGGGCTTGTTTTCCGATTTCTTTTGTATGTAGTAAGCTACCACAAGGATCAGGATTACCAGGGCGTTAAGGAGTATTTCCCAGGTTAGTTCCATGGCATGGGCCTTTTCCACTGATTTTTGGATTTCCGCAAAGAGCATCTCCCTGATAGCCGAAATAATGCCGATATAAAGCAGGGGGGTCATGGAAAAATCCTCTTTTTTGAAAAACTTGATTACTGTCCAGATTATTTCCTTGATGATTAGAAGCAGCAACGCATTGCTGATGAGATTTAGGACGGTGGCAGATGAAAAGCTGGTCAGGCTCCTGGCAACCTGCACGGTGATTACCGCAGTAGCGGCCAGAAGCATTATTGCCACTAATATACCGATCAAAAATTCTACTGAAATCAAAAACCTGCTGATACCTTTGGCATATTTACCTATGACATAGCCCTCCCCAAATGTATTTGGAACCAATGGACAGTATAACATCATTGATTTATAGGAATCTTAAGGAATTGTTAAATTTCCGTAAATTTTTTCAATAATCCTTCCGCGTTTTTCCGGAGGACCTTCTCCTTTTCCTCCGGGGACAGCGGCAGCTCCATAAAACGCATGATTTCGTCCCGGTGAGAAGTTACGGGGTAATCGGTACCGAACAACACCCGGTCAACACCGTGGGTCCTGATTAGTTCAGCAACCTTTTCGGGGGGCAGCGCCCAGGTACAGCTGGAAGTATCCACATACAAATCCCGGCCCAGCACGGACCGCCTGGCATTGTCCCAGTCCGACCAACCGCCCAGATGGGCTGCAATTACCTTTAGTCCGGGAAAGGTGTCCAGCACCCTGGCCAGACGCCGGGGAGAAGAATAATCGGAATGCCTGTCCCCTACATGTATCATTACTAAAAACCTGTCACCGATGGCTTCGTATACCGGCCACATACGGGGGTCATCAATGGGAAAATCCTGAAATTCGGCGTGCAGCTTGATACCGGTTAAACCCATAACCTGCATGCGGTCCAGTTCCTGCTTATAATCCGGGAAATCCGCGTGCATGCTGCCAAAGCCGATAATACGCCCGGAACACCGGGCGGCAATCCACTCATTGGTGGCCCGTACCTGATCAGGATTAGTGGCTGCGGCATGCAGCACTATCTTATCCACCCCGGCCTCATCAGCGCTGGCCAGCAAATGGTCCAATGTCCCCTGGTTAGTAATATGCAGTTGGTAGTGGTAAGCCAGCTGCTCTATGGCTTTGTCGGCAATTTTTGGGGGAAAGGCGTGAGCGTGAAAATCTATTATCTTCAATTATCAACACCCTTTATGTATAGAAAGTTAGACACACGTAATTTTAAGCCCGTTCAGCCAGTCTGTCAAGGTGGAAATGAACTCTTTTGTTTTAGTTTACATATAATAGTATTACAGAAACTCAAGGGAGGGTTAAATTTATGCCTCATTTAGGTCAATTTGGCGGATTTTTCGGTTTCGGACCGGGTTTTGGCTTCTTTGGCTTTGGCCGCCGGGCCGCTTTCCTGGGCCAGTTCCATGCCCGCCAGGCCCAGGCTGCTGCGGCTGCGGCTGCGGCCGCCGCAGCAGGGGGTAATGCCGCATCCGCTGCCGTCGCCGCTGCCAGCGCATCCTTCCATGCCCGCCAGGCAGCAGCCGCCGCCTCCGCCGCCGCTGCCGCCGGTGACGGTGGTGCCGCCGCTGCGGCCGCTGCTGCCGCTGCGGCCGCCGGTAGTGCAGCTGCGGCCGCCGCTGCCGCTGCGGCCGCAGCGGGAGCTTAATTCTGAAAACGAAAAAGCTGCCGTATCTTTACGGCAGCTTTTTTCGTCACCTCATAGAAACAAGGTATACACCGATAATAATGATACCCACGCCAACCCAACTGGACAGCGGTATCATCTGTTTGAAAACAAGCCTGTCGACCAGTACGGCAAGCACGTAAGCGGTGCTCTGTAATGGATAAGCAAAACTCAGTTCAGTTTTGGACAACACCGCGAACCACAATCCGGTAGCAATGATATAAAGGACAAGGCCGGCAACAATAAGCGGATTAATAAGTACTTTAGTTACATTCGCCACTGTAAAACCCCCGGCCTGAGTCAGACCGATCTTAAAAAGATATTGCCCCGTAACCAGTAAAATAACATTCAGCATAATGAGCGGGACCGGTTTCAAGCCTCATTCCCCCCGGCTATTTTTTTGCGTATTTCGTTTAATTCTTTATGTAAAATTCCCACTTCCTGTGCCAGCCTGGTATTCTGGCTGCTCAACCGGGAAATAATCACGGAATAATGCAGGATTAGGGCAAAGGAGAAGGCAATCCCGGCGATAAACAGCAGGGACGGGGCATAGGCTATGCGCAGCAGGCGGGCCAGGAATTCCAGCAGGTCCCGCCATACTGCCAGCACAAGGATAATAAAACTGGTAAACAACCAGAGGAGTGAGTATTGCTCTTTAAGCCGCCTGCGGCGGACCAGTTCCAGCACCATGAGCAAAAACAAAGCGGCAAATACGGCCGAAATAGTGAAGATGTCTAACCTCAAAGCTAGGCCTCCTTCTTATGTACCCGGATAACATTCATGAAAATGGCCAGCAGTACTTTGACCATATAATACACTGAACGCAAAGGGGTAATCGATGATTCGCCATGGGCCCTTTCGGCCATGGTCACAGGGATTTCCCTGATTCGGAACCCTGCCTTTTTCAGCAGGATCAACGCCTCAACTTCCGGGTAGTCGGTGGGATAATTATCGACAAAATAGGCAATAACTTTTTTGCTTACCGCCCGGTAGCCGCTGGTGGTGTCTTTGATGGGCTGCCGGTTGATCATGGACACTACCGTGGAAAAAACAACCATCCCCATGCGCCGGGCAAACGGGGCTTTATAATCCGTTTTCTCGACATACCTTGAACCCAGCACCATATCAGCCTCACCTTTAATCACGGGTGCTATAATCCGCTCCAGGTCGGCAGGGTTATGCTGGCCGTCGGCGTCAACCTGGACAGCTACGTCATATCCGTTCTTGAAGGCGTAAAGGTAACCGGTCTGTACCGCGCCGCCGATACCAAGGTTAAAGGGCAGGTCAACGACAATGGCCCCGGCGCCCCGGGCCACCCGGGAGGTGTCATCCTTTGAACCGTCATTCACCACCAATACGTCGATACCGGGCTTTTGCCTGATTTCCCGGATTACACTGGGCACACTTTTTTCTTCATTATATGCCGGTATGATTACAAGAACCTTCATTATGTCACCTCTTTTTAAAAGGACAGGCTTGTCAAATATAGATTATTATACCATAGAAATACAGGATGACCAAACATTTGTACAGAGGTGGCGCAAATTAAAAAGGGGCGCCCGTGGCCCCTCTCTGACTCTCTGTTTACCGGTCTTCATTTTTCCCCTGGTCGGCACCCCAGTCCCAGGGGATAAAAATCAGGGTGAAACTTAAAAGAAGCAGTACTATTAACGTGATAAAAAAAGCCAGCAGCATTTAATTTTTACCCTTCCTTGCACCGTTGCCTAAATGAAAAGGGGAAAATCATTACAGCCTCTTGTAATATTCACGGGCATGGCCGCAAAGGGGGCATTTTGCCGGGGGTTCAGTGCCCTCATAGATGTATCCGCATTCCCGGCACTGCCAGGCCACTCTTGCTTCGTCTTTTAGCAGCGTGCCGGTTTCCAGCGCTGCTAACATCTTCCGGTAGCGCTCGGCATGGTATTTCTCCACCTTGGCCACTTCTTCAAAAAATCTGGCGGCTTCGGTCTGTCCTTCTTCCCTGGCAGCTTTGGCAAAAGACGGGTACATATCCTCCCATTCGTACGATTCCCCATCAATAGCCGCCTGTAAATTTTGTTTGCTGTCGCCGATGCCCTTCAACAGTTTTAGGATAATTTCCGCATGTTCTTTTTCGTTTTTGGCAGTTTCCTCAAAGATTTCGGCAATCTCCAGCCAGCCTTCTTTTCTGGCCACGGAAGCAAAAAAGGTATACTTGTTACGGGCCTGGCTCTCGCCGGCAAAAGCCGCCTTAAGATTCTCAATGGTTTTTTCCGCCATAGTTGCATCCTCCCCTTATAATGGTATCATTTTGTCTGCCTGAAATACGCGTAAGTCATGGGTTCCCTGTCTTCCCGCATCTCGCCGTCCACCACTTCGGCAACAAAGAGGGTGTGGGTGCCGACATCCACGCTGCGTTCCCGGTTCAGACGGCATTCCAGGTAAGCGATGGCCCCGTCCACCAGAGGCGCCCCGGTAACGCCAAGGGAATGCTTGATACCGGCGAACTTATCCAGTTCCCGCCCCGATCTGTAACCAAAACGGCGCACCAGGTCGTGGCCGTCCTGACCGATGATGCTGACCCCGATGATGCCGCTGTCCGTGATGTACTCGTGGGTCAGGTTGTTTTTGTTTATGCCTATCGCCACCTGCACCGGATCGCTGGTAACCTGGAAAACTGTGTTGCAGGCCTGGCCGTTTGGCTTCCCGTCTTTAACCGAGGTGACTATAAACAGGCCGTAAGTAAGCTTAAAAACAGCTGTTTTAGCCTGACCTTTGGGTGCGTCAGCTTTTCCCACCGGGGTTGCAGCAGGTTTTTCCGCCGGGGCGTTGGCCGGAGCCTCCACTGCCGCACCGTCCTCCACCAGTTCAAAAGCCTCCGGCCCGGCCCCGCAGACCGGACATTCATCAGGCGGGGTTTCCCCTTCGTGAATATAATTACAAATTGTACAGCGCCATTTTTTCATGGCCAAAACCTCCTTTGGGGGTTATTGTTCCCCTTCCGGCCCCGGGTCAAACAGGTATCCGGCCCCCCAGATAGTCCTGATCATCTGGTGCCGGCGCCGGTCCGGGTTAAGTTTCTTCCGCAGCCGCACCATGTGGACAGCCACTTTTTCTGTATCATCGCCTTCCTCGTGCCAGATTTCTTTTAAAAGGCGCTGCCGTGAAAAAACCTGGTAAGGATTTTTGGCCAGTATGTAAAATAAATCAAATTCTTTAAAAGTTAACCTGATAGTACAATCCCCGATATGAACTGTCCGGTATAACTTGTTTACTTTTATTTTGGAATGCAGGACCTCGTCTTCAATTTGCAGCACAAGTGCCACAATGCCACACCTCCTGTGATAAGTTAACTCCTGTGATAAGTTAACTCCTGTGATAAGTTAACTCCTGTAATTAGTGTAAACCGGAAGGATTACGAAACAATTGCGCAATTATTACAATTTTATTAAATTACTTCGAACTTGTACCCGACCCCCCATACCGTTTTTATAAAATCCGGCTCGCCCGGGTCTTTTTCAATTTTCTCCCGCAGCCTTCTTACATGAACTGTAACTGTGTTCTCGTCGCCAAAAAAACTGATGTCCCAGATCTGTTCGAGCAGCTGGGAACGGGAAAAAACCTGGTTGGGATGGGACGCCAAAAGCCAAAGCAGTTCAAATTCCTTGGCGGTAAGTTCCACTGCCGAACCATGGGTTTTTACCTCCCTGCTCTTCCGGTTAACTTCCAGACCCGGGAAACTTAAGAAATCTTTGGATTGCCTGTCTTCTCTCGCGGAATTGCTGCGCCTGAGCACGGCCTTTACCCGCAGGGCCAGTTCCGCCGGACTGAAAGGCTTGGTCTGGTAATCATCCACACCCAGGGTAAAGCCCATGATTTTATCCACTTCGTCGCCGCGGGCAGATAAAATAATGATCGGTACATCCCGCCGGCCTTTTATTTTCCGGCAGACTTCAAAACCGTTGAGCTTAGGCAGCATCAGGTCCAGCACCACCAAGTCCGGTTTTACCCGCTCCGCCGTTTGTACCGCCTCTTCCCCGTCAGCGGCGGTAAAAATTTCATGTCCTTCCCTGCGCAGGGAATGCTCCACGACTTTTAAAATTTTCGGTTCATCATCCACCACAAGTATTTTGGCCAATTATCCCACCTCCGGATCCATCTCGGCTTTTACCGTAAAACAAAACCTGCTTCCCCGGCCCGGCCCGCTTTCCACCCATATCCTGCCGCGGTGCAGTTCCACCAGGTGCTTGACCAGTGTCAGGCCCAGACCTGTGCCGTGGGCTGATTTATGTACCCGCCGGAACTTTTCAAAAATCACGGCCGTATCCTCCGGCCGGATACCGGCGCCATTATCTTCAATAACAAAGTGCAACTCTTTTTGGTTAGGGTGGTAATTAATCTCCAGGTTAATTTTACCCCCGTCCGGAGTAAATTTATGGGCATTGCTCACTAGATTGTAAAGGATTTTTTTAATCTTCTGATCGTCGATCCAGACTGTGGGTATGTCGCTTATATTGCACTTAAGTTGCTGATCCTTCTGTTTCAGAAGGGGGGCGAATTTCCTGGCTACCCGTTCGGCGGTTGCATGAACGTTAACCGGCTCCAGCTGCAGTTCCATTTTTCCCGCTTCAATTTTCGACAGGTCCAGTAAATTGTTGATATCATTTAGCAGCTGCTGGCCGCTGTCGTAAATCTCATTGACATAGTCCCGCTGAGTTTCATTTAATGGCCCGGTGTCCTTGTCCAGGAGCAGTTCTGCAAAAGCAAGGATTGCGGTCAGGGGCGTGCGCAGCTCATGGTTGGTGTTGGCGAGGAATTCGTTCTTTAGCCGGTCGGCTTCAGCCAGCCGGGTGTTGACCTCCGCCAGCAGGCGTTTCTGTTCCGACAGGATGCGGTTGGTCTCATAAAGCCTGACTATGGATGATACAAAGAGCCCCCGCAGGATAAAGGCAAAGGCGCCGATTTTGTAAATGTGGCCGATTAGGTTGTAGGTATCATAGGCGCTGGAATAAAGGGTAAAGGCTATTTCGGCAAAAATACCGAAAATAAAAGCTGCCTGCAGGTAATAGGCGGTAGCCTGGTCGTCCCGTTCCCGGAACAACAGGCCGAAAGAAACTGCCTTCAAGCCTATCACCACATACTCCAGGCCAATTTTCAGCGGTGTCTGGCCTATCCCGGGAATAAACATAAACGGCCCTTTATCATGGTCATACGCCACAGCTATCAGCACAAAGGATGTAACTACAGAAGTCAGCAGCAGCAGGGGTACCGGCCTGAAAAACCGGCTGGCCGGCCGGTCAGGGACAATAACCGCTGTCAAAAGACCGCATCCTTCAATTAACCTGGCGATAATCCAGTACGCAGACGCCTTGTTAACCGAATTCCCGGTAAGAAAAACAGGCATGCCGTTATAAGACAGGGTGTGGGCAAAATCAATCAGCCCCACCGCAAAGAAAGTCAGGCAGATTACCAGTTCCCTGAAATCGGTGGTTTGCTGGTAATTGTACCAGGCCACAATAAATACCGCCAGGCTGACCACGATGCTCAGAAATTCCAAAGAAGTGTGGATGGTTAAGTATACCGGCGTATCTATGCGCACATAAAGGGCCGGCAAAAGTTTGACCAGCATCAGGCCGCTGAACAAAAGCAGCAGCAGATAAATTCGCCGCTTCTTTAACCCGGGAGGCCTAGTTGTAATCTTTTCAACCGCCAGCGATAAATCCATGCCGAACGTCCTTTTTGATAATAATTTTTAATAAGTAACTATTCCCTGTCAACCGCAATTTTCCTGCTTTGAAATAACTTCTTTTGCAAACAATAGTAAAGTCAGAATATCCGAAAGGAGCAGCATAAAATGGAAGATAAAAAGAAAAAGGACAAAGACCGCGAAAAAACCACCGGGCCCAAATCCAAACCTTATACAACAACTTATAGTGAAATTTATGTGGAACCGGTCGGCATGGGGCCGGTCAAGGACAAGTAGGGCCTTTATGGCCCCTGCTTTATTTTATGGGGAGGTTCCCCTTCAGCCAGTCGTGTACCCGTTCAAAAAACAGTCCTGCCGCAAACCACGCCGGGGCATAGTCCAGCCTGATCAATCCGTCGATATTATAGGTTTTGCCGGCATAATCCCAGGGGCTGGCCCCGGTTACCTCCCGCAGCAGCCCACCGGCGGCAAACTCAATGCCAAAAATTACAACAACCCATAACAAACCCCGGAAAAACCAGGGCCAGGGCCTGATTCTCTCGTGTAGAGGCTCAAGAAAAACCGCCAGGCCGTATATCGTAAACATCCACAGGGAGGTAAAGGACTTCAGCCGCCAGTCCCCGGCCAGCAGCGATCCCAAACCGGTCCAAACCGTTTCCATAATCAAACCCAAAAGGCCGTAAATGACAAAACGTGTTTTCATAGGATTAGTTTGCCTTTTAGGTGACAAAATATTAAAATATGTTATATTCATGATTGGGGAGGTTATGCAATGAAACAATTAGCCAAGTACTTTTTAAACGGGCTGCTTTTCCTGATCCCGGTGGCACTGACCATTTATGTTTTTTTCAGCGTTTTTACCTTTGCGGACGGTCTTCTAAGGTGGCTGCTGCCGGCCAAATTCAATTTCCCCGGGATAGGGCTGTTGCTCACGCTTGTGCTGGTAACGCTGTTCGGGTTTTTAACCACCAATTTAATCACCAAAAGGTTTTTCCATTACATCGACGGACTTTTTAACCGGCTGCCGCTGATAAAACTGGTCTACTCGACTGTAAAGGACGTTATCGGCGCTTTTGTCGGGGACAAAAAGAGTTTTGACAAGCCGGTGCTGGTTACCGTGGTGCCCGGCAGCGAAATCAAAGCGGCCGGATTCATTACCAGGGAGACCCTGGATAAATTTAACCTTACTGACCATGTGGCCGTTTATTTCCCCCAGTCTTACAATTTCGCCGGCAGTGTCCTGCTGGTGCCCACCACCCAGGTAACAGTATTGGAAACCGATAGCGCCGAGTTGATGACCTTCATTGTCTCAGCCGGGATTACCGGCAAATAATATGAAAAAATAACCACAGAGTTTACGGAGAACGCAGAGTAAAATAATTTAAACCTCTGTGTTCTCCGTAAACTCTGTGGTTTTATTTTTTTATTTTTATTTCCGTGATCTTATTGTCTGCGTATTTAATAAAAAATACCTCGATTCCGGACGCCGGGTTTTGATATGCAGCCAGGCCGCCCTGTTCGGACGCCGGCCGGCCATAAAGCTGGTAAGCTTTATCCATTGGGTCGCCCACCTGCAGGCCCCGGACGGTAGCCACTTCGGGGGATGTCGCAGTGATGGCAAAAACCCCCGTCTTTTTACTCCATTCCACTGTCAGCCGGTCGGTTATAAAAGTCCTGATGTTCTGCCCGGTCTCCCGGTCAACGGACTTGCGGACTTTAATCGGCTGCCCCAGGGTTTCCTCTACCCGCTGGCGGTTATCGCCCGGTTTCAGGCCGCCCAGGGATAAATCATCTTCACTTATTGCCGGCGCCGGGCTGCTGGCGGTGTCAGCTACAGGCCCCGGTCCCGGCGAGGCCTCCTCTGCACCGGCGCCCCCCGGCTCACTACTCCCTGGGGCTACCGGTTGTCCGCCGGGTGAAATAAACCTTTCGGAATAATAACCGGACGAGAATCCGAGCGCAGCCACGATAATCACTGTTAAGAGACCTTTCAGGAAGCGTTTGAACAAGTTAATCTCCCCTTAAAATCATATGGTCTCTTAATCAATTCCACATGATGACCGATAATTCCTTTTTCTAAGCCCGGCGTTCCCTGACCAGACCGTACAGCAAGCCGCCCAGGAGCAGTAAACCGGCGTAACCGACGCTGGGATAGAGTACCCTGACCAGGGTTGTAAAACCTAACTGGCTGGCCAAAAATGCTGCAATCCCTATCCCGATAATATACAGGCGGGCCTTGGGGACTTCCACGTCTGTAACCCTGGCCACAAAACCGTAAAGGTTGCCTACCGCGGTAGTGTAAATTTCAGCAAAAAGCACCAGGCTGTAAATGTACTGCACCGCCGGCGCAAAGCGGCCGGCGATATATACCATGGGTATCTGGTAACGGGCTGCCTGAGGCAGGTTGGCCAGCAAAGCCAAAAGGATTGCCAGCGCTCCGATACCCAAGCCGATACCGCCGAAAATGGCGCCCCTTTTTAAGGTTTCACGGGCTTCCACCCGGGCCCCCATCGGTGCCAGCACTGCTACCGCCATTACTATGTTATAGGAAACGTAAACCACCGCCGACAAAGGCCAAAATGGCACAGCCGCCTTGCCCGGCAGCGCTGCGGCAGCGGTCAGGTTCAGCGGGGCAGAAAACAGTGTCCAGAGACTGATACCCACCACGGCGGCAAGAAGCACGGGGACTACGAAGCTGATGGCGGTTACCACCCCGCCCAGCCCCATCATTACAGTGAGCACTGCAGCAATCACCATCACGGCATTGCCAAGAATGGGCGGCAGACCGAATTGTTCGGAGAATATCGCTCCCGCACCGGCGGCCATAGCCGTCAATGCCCCGAAAAGAAAAAAGGTGATCACATAGTCCACTGCCGTACCCACCCATTTGCCACCGGCATGCCGGATCACCGGCAGGTGGGAAGTGGCATGAAGCCTCATGCCAAGGTCCAGGATAATCCAGCCAAAAAAGACGAATAGCGCCGTTGTGAGCATTAAGGCCCAAACACCGTTCAAACCGAAATAACCAAAAAACTGCAGGACCTCCTGTCCGGAAGCAAAGCCGGCGCCTACAACTGTGCCGATATAAGTTGCCGCAACGTGAAAAACGGTGATTTTTGCTTTATGTTTTACCTGATC
Organism: Bacillota bacterium; assembly: GCA_049324975.1. Classification (GTDB taxonomy): domain Bacteria; phylum Bacillota; class Thermincolia; order Thermincolales; family CAZWUW01; genus JBMOPI01. The sequence goes on along the minus strand of JBMOPI010000046.1, from coordinate 603 downwards.
CATCCCGTCACCTCCGATAAATATTCTGCGCAGGTGACGGGATTTTATGTCAGATAGTATCGTTTTTCCTGAAAACCAGACCTTCGGCCACTGCCACCAGATCGCCTTTTTCATCCTCCACCACAATCCGGTACAGGCCGGTACGGTTGGTAAGCTTATCCTCCGTGGCTGTGGCTGTTAAAATGTTTCCCACGGTAGTGGCTTTTACATAGCTGATGTTCATGTTCAGGGCCACCGCTACCTGGCCGTGGGAGTTGGACGCGGCAGCAAAAGCCAGGTCCACCAGGCCAAAAACAGCGGCGCCGTGGGTAATGTTCACGGCGTTCAGGTGGTTTTCCCCTACGACCATTCTGGTTTTGGCATAGCCGGGCCTGATTTCCACGATTTCAATCCCGTTATGCCGGGCGTAAATGTCGCCCGCTGAGATTTTTTCAAGTATTTTTTGCGCTGTTTCCATCTAGAACATTTCTCCTTTCTGAACAAATTCGCCCTTCGGGCGACTTCTCCTAAAAATTAAGAATAGCAATGCTAAACTAGGGTTGGCTTTATGCCAACTCTAGCTTTCGTTAAAATACGTTTTCCCAGTCCATTTCATCATTCCAT
>JBMOPI010000045.1:0-12726 GCA_049324975.1 Bacillota bacterium | reverse complement strand
CGATGATTTTCAATGATAACGCTATAATGCTCAACGCTATCGGTGCCTGGAAAAACGCCAATACATTGAAAAATGAATTTAGCGAGAACTCCCCTCTGGAATTTATCTCAGGAAGATAGTCTACAGCAAAAAAACTCTTTTGCCGGCCGGCAAAAGAGTTTTTTAATTATTATCACTGCTGTTAAGTTAATAAATGGTGTCCAAAGTATGCTACTGCTCCGATGATAGCAACTACAACCACAACAATCAGAGCAATATTGGTAGACTTCTTTTCTTCCACCGTTGCACCCCCCTTAATCCATTTTAAAACACATAAAAACAGCTTTGTTTTATCGGATATCCTTGTAAAAAATTTTACTCTTCTTATACCAACATTTCAATAAAATCGGACTCTTGCTCACAAACTCATCAAATTTAAAAACTAACGCCATTCCATATGCTTACCGGGGCCCATCATACCGGGCCCGTAGCCGCCGTAAGGACCACTGTAGTAACCGCGACTATCCTGAATCAGACCTAAAGCAAAGGAAGCCAGAATCAAGCCAATTAAAGAAAACAAAGCCAGCTTAAAAAAGTTATTCATTATAATCACCTCCTTGTTCAACCACTATTTTTCTTCGGGCCCGCAAAAGGGGCAGCACTTCCAACCAGGTTCTATAATAGTCCCGCACCGGTCACAGGTTTGCTTCAGTTGAGCGGCACAGTGGGGACAATATTGATATGTATTATTAACAATCTTGTGACAACCAGGACACTCCACTTTATTGGCAAACACCCTGTATTGCTCTTTGACCTTGCTGACCACAGGCTCGCTATAATCCTTTAAAGTCCTGTCTGTTTCAGGCGCTAAAACCTTTTTTGTTAATTGAAAAATACTTACGGCCAAGGCAAAAACGAAAAAAACAAAAAGCAGTTTAATCAGGATTGTTACTATTGCGCCAATGGTAAGAATACCGATTCCCAAACCCATCCCCAGGCCCAATCCGCCAAATAGGAAGGCCCAGGCTATATAGAAAAGAAATGCCCACGCCAGCAGTTGTAAAACCCGTGAAACTCCCTTTTCGCTCATCGCACTCCCTCCCTTCTTAATTTTATTGTAAAGAGGATTTGTGAAGATTTGATGAAGTTAAGTAAAAAAGAAGCGGGCGAACCGCTTCTTTCCGCTTACATCATGGGCATACCCATCATGTCCATATCCATGTCCATATCCATATCCATCATGCCCATGCCCTTCATGCTATTGTCCTGCATTTTCATGTTCTGCATGTTCGTGTCCGTCATGCCGCCCTGCATGTTCATGTTACCCTGGAAATTCATGCCCGGCATTTGACCCTGCATTTGGCCCTGCATATTCATGTAAGGCATTTGACCCTGCATGTTCATGTAGGAGTTTTGCTGCATGTACTGCATATGCTGCTGCATGTAGGGGTCCTGAGGTTCCATGTACATGCCGTTGTGGTTAGCCTGCGGATTGTTGTTAAATCCCGGTAAAACCCCGTTCAGGTCGAACTGGCCACCGACACCGGCGCCGGAAACCAACCCGATGGCAAAGGAACCGACAATAATCCCAACAAAAGCCAAAACAGCTAATTTAATAAATTTTTCCACCATTATTTAATCCCTCCAATCTTTTTGGTCAGCCTTTAATTACTTTGTTCCTGCGGGGTTCCGCAGTGGGGGCAGCACTTCCAGCCGATCTGCAGTTCTTTGCCGCAGGCACACTGCTTGTTCAGCGCAGTCTTGCAGTTCGGGCAGAATTTAAATTCCGCATTTAACTTGGTATCGCAGGACGGACATTTGTAGGTACCGTCGTCCTCTTTAGAGATAAAAGAAAAATCCAGCTTTTTGTCATCAAGCAGGTATTTTTTGGCCGCCAGTACACTGCCCACTACCAGGCCTACTACCAGCAGGATCTTCAATACCTTTACAGCCAATACCAGGATACTTGTGACCAATGCGGTCAGACTAAGCCCGCCGCCGGTGTTATAATACATATTGAACCCCATCCCCGAAGGGGCGGTGAAAAATTCGTTATAGACAAGCACCAGCGCGATTACCCCCAGCACCACGACACCGGCCAACTGCCAGATGTTATCCTGTTTGTTGTTGGACATCATTCTCACTCCTTTTAAGTAAAATTTTATCTTAGCATAACCGCCCGGATATTATTTGATTAAAACCCCCTCTCCAAGACTTTATAATCCCTTTGGTTTTTATTATAAATATTGTTTGTGAAGTTTTTATGGGGAATCGTAAATATCTTTAATGCAAAAAGAAGCGGGAAGTCCCGCTTCTTTCTCACATCATGCCCATCTTCATCTTCATGTTCATTTCCATTTTATCGTTGTTCATCATCCCGCCACCCATGGGGTCCTGCTGGTTTTGCATACCCTGCATATTGCCCTGCGGATTCATCTGCATACCTGGATTTTGCTGCATGTTATACTGCATCCAGGGACCGGGGCCATAACCCGCACCCCACGGCCCGTGGTTGCCGTAAGGCCCCAATTGGCCGTTCGGGCCAAAGCCCGGCCCCGGGTAACCGGAAGGCCCGTAACCGGGATTTACGTTACCGTTGACGCTATAATTGCTTCCCTGGGCGCCGCTGGCATCGGGGGTATGATTCCCGCCGGGTCCGGCATTATGACCGGTATTAGGGCTGCCGGCCGTACCGTGAATACCGGGCGCAGTGGCAGTCTGATTATCAAACCCGGATATCACGCTGATGGCCAGTGAACTGACGATAATGCCCACAAACGCAAGAATGGCTAATTTGAACCATTGATTTAACACCTGTAATCCCTCCTGTCCATATTCGGTTATCAAGCTGACTCTGCGGCAGCTGTCTGTTCAACCGCAGTTTCCTTCGCCGCGCCGCAGCTGGGGCAGAACTTGTAGTCTGCCTCCAGAGTCGCTTTGCAGCAGGGACATACACAGTCGACCGGCTTTTCCTTCGTGGTAAAAGAAAAATCAATCTTTTCATCACCGAACAGGTACTTTTTCGCCGCAGCTACGCTGCCTACAACCAAACCGACTGCCAGCACAACTTTAAGGACCTTAATGGTTAACAGCAAAATTGAAGTTAATAAAGCTATCATCTCATCCCCTCCTTTCCGATAGGAATTTTATATTAATTAAATTCATTATAAAAACAAATTATGGGCATTTAATGAAGAAATAACAAAAAAGCAAAAAAGAAAAGCACAGCTTCAGCTGCGCCTTTATTTTTTTCTGTATACCTGTTCAATAAATGTAACCATTAACTCGGTTGCCCTCTCCAGGTCAGGATGCCCGCCCGTAACCAGATCCGTTAAAGGAACGGTAAACCGGTGATGGTTTTCATCCAGATACAGAGCCTTGGTGAACAGCCATGATATCCCTCTGGCCCGGCGGTCGATTTCCAGGTATAAATAAAGATTATTTTTGTTCTGGTTAAACAATATTTCCAACTCATTAAACCTGTCCCGCATAAAACCGGTTGGGTAGAAGGCAAATTGCTGGTGGTCACGGACCATTTCTCCTGAGTTAGGCCTGTGTTGAAAATTTAGCAAATCCATAAAATCACTCCTTTCACAGCCAGGATTTAGTGCTTATGACTACCTTTGCGGTGCATAAAGAAGTGGCTTCCCAGACAAATTATCAGCATGAAAATGAGTAAACCATAAGAAGCTATAAAATCCTTCATAAACACTCCTCCCATCATAATTAGCTACGCATTTAAGTACTGATTACATTGTACAAAACTTTTATGTGGAATTTATGTAAATAAAGAAACGGGCCAGGCCCGTTTCTTTTACATCATTCCCATTTTCATCTGCATCTTGTCATTCATCATGCCGCCCATGGAATCTTGCATGCCGCCCATGGGGTTCTGCTGCCCCATCCCGTTAGGAGCCTGGGGGCCGTAATTTTGTGCCCAGGGTCCGGGACCGAAGCCAGGGCCCCATTGCCCGTTGGGTCCGTGGTTACCGGCAGGGCCGTATCCGGGCGCCGCTGTGTTCCCATAGGTTCCGCCGTTATCATAGGGGTCAGAGGCGTGGTTTCCGCCGGGACCGGCATTATGGCCGGTATTGGATCCTCCGGTACTACCATGAATACCTGTGCCCGGAGCAAGGCTATTATCAAATCCCGATACCACTCCAACCGCCAGTGAAGCGACAATGATGCCTACCAAAGCCAGAAGAGCTAATTTAAACCATTGGTTTAACATTTTAGATTTCCTCCTTTTCTTAATTGAGTTTAAGCCGTTTCGGCAACAGCTTTTTGTTCTGTCTCCGCAGCTGCGCCGCAGCCGGGGCAAAACTTGTGACCGGCCTGCAGCGGAGCCTTGCAGCACGCACATACAGGTACATCCGTCTTTTTACCGGTAATAAAGGAAAAGTCGATCTTTTCATCACCGAAAAGATACTTTTTGGCAGCCGCCACGCTGCCGACTACCAGTCCCAGGGCCAGCACCACTTTTAATACTTTAACAGTGAGAAGCAAAATAGTGGTTATAAGCGCCGTCATATAAACACCCTCCTTTCCGCCAGGAATTTTTTTATGTTACATCTTAAATTTAAACCAGGGTTGTGGATATTTGATGTGGAATTATCCGGCATCACTTTTTCATCACTTTTTTCGTATGGTGTTAAAGGAAATGCACAGCCGCGGCTGTGCATTTATTTTCCATAGCCGGTATTAAAATCGAATTCAAAATCACCTCCATGTATTTTTTTAAAAAGAGCGGGCTTAAAACACCCGCTCCCCGTTATTACATCATCCCCATATTCATTTCCATCTTATCCATGTCCATATCCATCATACCCATGCCCTGCATGTTATTGTCCTGCATATTATTGCCCTGCATGTTCATGTCCTGCATGTTGCCCTGCATATTCATATTGCCCTGGAAATTCATACCGGGCATTTGACCTTGCATGTTCATTTGCATATTAGGATTTTGCTGCATATACTGCATATGCTGCTGCATCGCAGGGTCCTGCAGATTCATACCGGCGTGGTTTGGCTGGAGAGCGTTGTTAAGCCCGGGAACAGTCCCGTTAAGGTCAAACTGACCGCCAATACCGGCGCCGGAAACAATCCCAAGGGCAAAAGAACCAATAAGAATCCCTGCAAAAGCGAGAACACCTACTTTAATAACTTTTTCTAACATTATCCAATCCCTCCAGTCTTTTTGGTTAGGTTACCGTCAATCATTATTCCTGCGCCGCGCCGCAGTGGGGGCAGCATTTCCAGCCAATTAGCAGTTCCCTGCCGCAGGCACATTTTTTGTTTAAGGCAGTCTTACAATTTGGGCAGAACTTAAATTCCGCATTCAGCTTACTTTCATATGACGGACATTTGTAGGCGCGTCATCTTCTTTGGAGTAAAAGGAAAATTCAAGTTTCTTAGTATGAGTCAGTCTAAAAACTATAGATTTTTTTCTTTTTCATTGCCCACACCGGCAATTTATGACATAATATGGCAAAGTGCTGTGTTTTTGTGCAATCCATTATGAATTATCCGCCTTCCAATATGGGTTGGTGGGAGGTTATATTAAATTTGGGCATACTGCCCCCCTGACATTCTAAGCTACCTGACCATATTCCGATAACCGTTCGGAAAGATGGCTTTTTGAGTATTTTCCTATGGTTAGTAGTCTCTTTAGCTTTTGGAAATTGATTGCCAGGGCTTTCATCCGAGCGGCAAAAGCCAGCTTGCGTTCACCAGTATAACGGACTCTTCTTAAACCGTAGGTATTGGCCAACTCGTTTTGTTTCGGTTCTATGCGGCTGCGCAAACGCATATCGTTGCGGTAATCTTCAGTCCGGTTATATTTTTCCGCTTTTTCGATTACTTCGAAGAGGTTATGGATAAATACAATTCGTTTTTTCTTGCCTTTGAAACACTCTGAATAACGGGAGCATGTCTTGCAATCTTTGATGCCCAGGTAAAAATTGCGACCGTTATCAACTTCATTGTACTTAGTAAAAATCCGGCCCTTAGGACAAATCAGTTTGTCATGTTCACTATCGACGGAAAAACCTTCTTCTAAGAGTTTAGCTATTTTCACGGTATCTGACAATGGGGCGCTGACGGTAATTCCTTTGTCTTCCATTGCTTTACGGTGTTCTGCTGAACCATAGTGAGTATCACCGATAATCTTCGCGTTCTCAACCAAATCTACCGGAAGTTGTTCAGCCAACTGCTCCATACTATCTCCGTCATACTCATTGGCCTTTAGTGTTTCTGCTGCTGCAATAAAACCGCTGTCCCCGACTTCAACTGTAGCCACTTTGTATCCGCGCCATTTGGTTTTTCCCTTGTTACCAAACCGGGCCTCGGTGTCTACGGCTGAGACAATAATATCTCTAATGTTCCTGTTTGGAGCAGCGTTTACAGTACCATCAGGATTGCGAGTAATCCTTTCATGCAGGATACGGGATAAAATAAGGGCACGGGTAATAGTGACTGAGTCCTTCTGCCAGAAACTTTTCTGCTCTTCCAAGAATGTTAGAAGACCGTCGGCTTCCCGTACCACATCCAGCAGGCGCTGGTTCTTCTGTTTATCATCCAACCGGTGTTCCTTGGTTTCTTGAAAATCACAAAGATACCGACCGGCTAATGGCCAATAGGACAGTTGCTCCCAATCGGAAGTAAATTTCTTGCTTATATGCCTAAGGATTAAATACATTGCCTGACGGATAAGTTCAATGGTACTCGGAACACTGATAGGAGCTACAGCATGGGTGGTATCCGTCAAAAACGGTTCCTTCCCGGTAAGAATACCCAGGTAGTACATTAACCTGGTAAAACGGTCCAAGTATAGAACATCTAACTTTTTTTCCATCAGACGTTGCCGGTGATTATGAAAATTGGCGTGATCAATCCCTTTTTCGTCAAGGCTCATAGCTAAAGCGTATTTGATTTCGAGGTTAACCTGAGTCAGCCATTCCATGCCCCGATCGGTTTCGTCCAGCATCTGCTGAATCATACAAGCCATGGTCATTTTTAGGGCTTCAATGCTTGAACGGCCATTGTTTTCACAGTAGAGTCCGGCGAAATCCTCTTTCTTAATTAGCAAGGGAGCAAAGTCCCGCATTAGTCTGTATACTGAATCCGATGGAATTAGGGTGTCCCAAATCATTTCGTGGTTATAAAAACTTACTTGGCGTTCAGTATCAAAACGGAACATATTTGTTTCCTCCTCATTGTCAATTAAATCATCTTAAAATAACCTATTCGACATGAAGATGAAAAATCCTTTCCGTATCCTTATTTTCCATATAATGGATATGTCTGCTTATTACGGGTACTTTTTAGACAAACTCTATGTAAATAAAAAACCTCTCATCCCTGTAAGGGACGAGAGGTAGAATACTCCCGCGGTACCACCCAATTTGACCGTAAAGGTCCGCTCAAAAGGTACGGGCCTGTAACCTTATACCTCCTTCCGGTAACGGGGAAGAACCGGCACGGTCTACTTAACCAAAGGTTTTCAACCTGCTGCTCGGGAGGGAATTTCCGCCGTTCCGGTTTTAAAGGGCTCTCAGTCCACGGCCCTTTTTCCCTGCGAAAACCGGGTAATCGGCGTACTTATCTCCGTCATCGCGTTAATGTTATATGTTTGCTATTCTAACATAAATAACTATGGTCGTAAATAGTTTTCCAGAAAAATAGACACTCAAAAATTTTTCCAAACAAGAGGAAAAAAATAATGTTTGGAGAATACTAGTACTATTAATCAAGGAGGGGTTTCCATGGCCAATGATGCCTTTGAAAAGACCATGATGTTTCAGGTGCGGGCGGAAGATTTCAATGAAGCCCGGGACACATTGTTTAAGGTTTATGACGCTTTAAAAGAAAAGGGTTACAACCCCATCAACCAGATTGTTGGCTATTTGCTGTCCGGTGACCCGGCATACATAACCAGTCATAACAATGCCCGCAGCCTGATCCGGAAGCTGGAACGGGACGATCTGATTGAGGAACTGGTAAAACATTACTTGAATAAATAATCACAATGCGGTTTCAGGCTGTTGAAAAACTTCGTCCAGTTTCAAGCTGGACCCGTTTTTGAACAGCCTGATATATTAGTGGACCGCTTATCACAGGAGGATAAAGTGGATTACAGACGGCTGGGCCGTACCGGTCTTACGGTTTCCCGCATGTGCTTCGGGGCCCTGACCATCGGGCCTTTACAGGCTGCCTATCCTTTGAACCGGGGGGCGGAGGTCATCAGATGCGCCCTGGAAAACGGGGTTAATTTTATCGATACCGCTGAATTGTACGGAACTTACCCTTATATCAGGGAAGCGCTCAGAGAATGGCCGGGTGAAGTTATCATCGCCTCCAAATCTTATGCCTATACCGGGGAAGGGATGGCCAAAAGCCTGGAACAGGCCAGGCGCGAACTTGACAGGGACGTCATAGATATTTTTTTGCTGCACGAACAGGAATCCCACCTGACTCTCCGCGGCCACCGGGAGGCTTACGAATACCTGTTGGCAGCAAAGGTAAAGGGGATTGTCAGGGCAGCCGGGATATCCACCCATGCTGTGGCCGGGGTAAAAGCAGCGGCGGCAGAGGCTGACATTGACGTCATTCATCCACTCCTGAACTTTGCCGGGGTAGGGATTATGGACGGCACCCGGGATGAAATGCTGGCAGCAGTTGAAGAAGCCCACAGAGCGGGCAAGGGAATTTACGGCATGAAGCCGCTGGGGGGCGGAAACCTGCTGGCGCGGGTGGACGAGGCCATGCAGTATGTGCTGGCCCTGGATTGCCTGGATGCCATTGCCCTGGGCATGAAATCCCCGGCGGAAGTTGAGATGAACATAAAACTTTTCAGTGGCGGTGTAGTTTCCCCGGAACTACGGTCACGGGTAGCTGCCGAACCACGGCGGCTGCATATCGAAAACTGGTGTAATGCCTGCGCCCGCTGTGTGGATAGGTGCCGCCAGGGTGCGCTTTATTTGGATAATGGGAGCGCCGCGGTGCGGCGGGAGAAGTGTTTGCTTTGCGGTTACTGCGGCCCGGTATGCCCGGATTTTTGTATTAAAGTCATTTAAGGTGGAGTATATGAGAATTATGGGATTGGATATCGGTTCCAAGACAATCGGTGTGGCTTTAAGCGATCCCCTGGGCTGGACGGCCCAGGGCCTTGAAGTCGTCAGACGCAAAAAACCGGAAACCGATTTGGAACGTCTGGTACAGATCATAACTGAATATGGGGTGGAAAAAGTCGTTGCCGGGCTGCCCAAAAACATGGACGGGACCATGGGGCCTGCGGCCACTCAGGTTTTGGAATTTGTCGAGCGGCTGCAGTCGGTTATAAGTATACCGGTGGTTACCCGGGATGAGCGGCTGTCCACAGTTGCTGCCGAAAGAGCTCTGTTAGAGGCGGATGTGAGCAGGGCAAAAAGAAAAAAGGTGATTGACAAAATGGCGGCAGTTTTTATTCTGCAGGGTTACCTTGATAGTATAGAAAACAAGCAGTAAGGGTAAAATATAGGATGATGGTCAGGTTGACAACCAATTTTTTCTAATATAAAATTACTATACTAAAAAGAATAGAGGTGAGTTAAGAGTGGACCAAGAAGAAAACGTGCTTACACTGACCGATGATGAGGGCAATGAACATGCTTTTACGGTGATTGATATTATTGAAGTGAATGACACTGAATATGCTATTTTGTTCCCCCACGAAGAAGCAGGTGAGGATGACGAGGAGAAAGAAGCCATTATCCTCAAGATCACCGCGGATGAAGAAGGCAACGAAGTCCTGGTAAGCATCGAGGATGACGATGAATGGGAAGAAGTGGCCGATGCCTGGGCGCATATGGCGGAGGAAGACTAAGAAGGCCAAGAAAGAAAGCAGCAATGCTTTCTTTTTCTTTTTCGGTAAAAAGAGGAATTTTTCCTGATTCTGTTTAATAATATTTTATTTAGCAATGGTATTGTTAGCAAACGGGGTGAGGGCTTGGCTGTATCCAAAGTAAAATTGGCTGTTATTGCCGCCGCAGTACTGGTTATATCAGCAGCAGTTTCCTTTTTTGCGGCAGTGGCTGTAATGGGCAAGCGGGACGTGATTTTTTCGGGGGTACGGGTAGCCGGTGTCGAACTCGGCGGTTTAAAGCACGATGAAGCCCTGGACAGGATTTTGGAACATGGCAAAGCACTGCAGAATAAAACCATTACAGTTATTCATCCGGGCGGCCGCGGGGAATTCAAATTAAAAGAAGTGGGTATCCAGATTAAAGCCGGGGAACTGGTAGAAAAAGCCCGGTCACTGGGCCGGCAGGGATCCCTTATCAACCAGTGGCGGGAGCGCAGGCAGATAGCCGCTGTTGGCCGGGATATTCCTCTGGCCGTCACCGCTGACAAGAAAAAGCTGCAACAGGTGCTGGACGAAATCACCAAAGCGGTGCGGGTCCCACCACGGGATGCGCTTTTGGTCGTTGACCCGGACGACACTGTCCGGATTATAGAAAGCGCTGACGGCTACGGTGTGGACATTGAGGCGTCATGGAAACGGTTGCTGGAAGTGTCTGTAAGCCCGGATGAATCAGAACTGCCGGTGCAGATGGTGGCCATCCGGCCCGTCCGTACTACGGAAGATGTCCTGGCCATGGGCATCAACGGCGTGGTGGCCAAGTTTACCACCCATTTTGATATCAGAAAAACCAACCGTGTTTTCAACATCAGAGTTGCCGCCCAGGCCCTGGACGGCGTGGAAGTCGAACCGGGCGAGGTTTTTTCTTTTAACAAAATTGTCGGTCCGCGCAGCCAGGAGGCCGGGTACAAACTGGCGCCCACCATCCTCAACAATGAGTTTATAGACAGTTTGGGGGGCGGGGTCTGTCAGGTTTCCACCACCCTTTACAACACCCTGCTGCTGGCCGATGTACAGATCATCGAACGCAGCAGCCACTCCCTGGTAGTCAGTTACGTCCCGCTGGGCCAGGATGCCGCTGTGGCTTACGGTGGCAAGGATTTGCGGTTTAAGAACAATTACGGCACTTATCTGTTGATAAAATCAAAAGTCGTGGGCAACTCCATCACCTTCAAACTATTTGGTGACGTGAAAAATAAAAAGTATGTCAAAATAATTAATACCACTTTAAAAGATTATCCGTTTAAAACAATATTTGAAAAAGACTCCACCCTGCCCGGGGGAAGCCGGACAGTCAAGCAGAAAGGGGTCAGGGGTTATAAGGTTGTATCCCAGCGCCTGGTCTATAGCGGCGGTCAATTGATCAAAAAGGAAAAACTGCCGGCAAGTTTTTATAACCCGCTGGCTCAGATTATCCTGGAAGGCACCGGCAGAGCTGCCCCTGCCGGCCCGCGCCCGGGCAACAATGTTCCGGCTAATCCGGCAGCGCCGCCAGGCAGCGGCAGTACCACCAAGCCAACCGGGCCGGGTACGGATCAGCCTGTTACGCCACCGGATACTGAAGCCCCGGGTGAACCTCCCGCCGGGGACCAGCAGGATAACACAACAGACCCTTCAGAGCCGGGGATATACCCGGGACAATAGAATCATCATTTTCCCGCCTGCCGCATATATATTAATGATGTTCGGACATTATGCGGGTGAAATACGAGGAGGAATGCCTATGAAGAAAATTGTGGTGGCGGGACGCAATGATTCGGGTAAATCCACTGTTTTGGGCGAGATTTACCGGGGGCTTAAGATGAAGGACTTTCAGCCTTTGGCAGTGGGCTCCGGTGTACAGGACGAAAAGCCTTACCTTTTAAAAGGCATTGACGCGACATATCTGACCATTGCCATTCCTGATTCCGGTCAGGATGTAATCGGTGACATCGACAGGGTGGTGCGCACTGCCCTTAACAAGATTAAAGAGGAAAACGCCCTGATCCAGCATGCCAAGAAGGCGCTGGAAGAACTCAACAAAGTCCGTTCGGTGCTGCACCTGGGTCACCTGACCCAGCGGGACATCCCGGTGGTAGCTACTCTCCCTGATGTTGTGCTGATTGAAGCGGTGGGTATCAATGACGGCTATAAATCCCAGGAGACCCGCAGGCTCGCTGACATCCTGGTGACAGTTGTACCGGCCGGCATCAAGAGTGAAATAATCATGGAACAGGGCAATATGCTGCTTGATGAGGCCGACATTATTGTGGTCACCAAGATTGATGAAACCCCCAGGGAAATTGCCACCACTACCATCAAGCTCCTGCAGCGCATTTACCGTTATAAGCCTATTATCCCGGTAGTGGCCACCCAGGGCGTGCACATGGAACTGGTAATGGATGAACTGGTGAAAAGGGTTGCTGATCCGGTTATGCTGTTGAACCTGGAAGAGGATGATGAGATTAGACGGGCGTAAAAGCGTCCGTTTTTTCATTGTAAGTGGGGCAGGAACGGACGGACATTAAATAATTGTTATATCATAGCGAACGTTGTATAATTATGTAGGAAAATGAAATGAGAGAGAAAAGGGTTGGTGTTGATGCCGTCTGTTTATGATGCCAGGAGAGGGGACAAGCAGCCGTCGTTTATGTCGTCACTCAATAAAATTATTTTGCTAGGCATCGTCCTTGTGCTGGCTTTAGCGGTATACGGGTATTCTACCTACCAGTCAATGTTAAAGCCTGTTGACCCGCAAAAGCCGCAAACAAAGACTGTGAGTATCCCTGCCGGGACTTCCACCACCAAAATCAGTAAAATGCTGTTTGATGCCGGCCTGATCCGCAATCAACTGGTTTTCAGTATGTATA
>JBMOPI010000044.1:12221-12814 GCA_049324975.1 Bacillota bacterium | reverse complement strand
ATAACCCCGCTTTGCAGCGGGGCCAAACCGTCTTTTAACCCTTTTTCCAGCGGTGTCAGCCAGGGCCGGTCCGGTGTGGTGAAATGGATCCCGGCCAGGGCCAGGGCGACCAGGACGAGAAAACCCAACACGTACCTGTTCAACAGATAGCGGAACAAGGAAACCCCGCCTTTCTAGCCAATTTTTTTGGGGTTGATGAGGACCCGCCTGAGCACATCCAGGTTTTCCAATACTTTACCGGTACCGAAAGCCACGCAGAAAAGGGGCTCTTCCGCAATATGCACGGGCATCCCGGTCTCTTCGCTGACCAGGAGGTCCAATCCGCGTAAAAGCGAACCGCCGCCGGCCATGACTATCCCCCGGTCCATTACGTCAGCGGCCAGTTCCGGAGGGGTTTTCTCCAGGGTGACTTTGATGGCCTCAAGGATAGCGCTAACAGGTTCGGAAAGGGCTTTGTAAACCTCTTTGGAAGTAATTTGCACGGTTTTAGGCAGGCCGGTGACCAGATCCCGGCCCCGGACCTCAAAGGTTTCCTCATCAGGGAAAGGGTAGGCGGTGCCGATCTTGATCTTGATTTCCTCTGACGTACGCTC
>JBMOPI010000044.1:0-12211 GCA_049324975.1 Bacillota bacterium | reverse complement strand
CCACCATTAAATTATATGTCCGCTTAATATGCTGGATGATGGCTTCATCCATTTCATCACCGCCAATACGGATAGACTGGCTGGTAACGATCCCGCCGAGGGAAATTACGGCCACTTCCGAAGTTCCGCCGCCGATATCAACAATCATGTTGCCGGTCGGCTCGTGCACCGGCAGCCCGGCGCCGATGGCTGCGGCCATGGGTTCCTCAATCAGGTAGGCTTCCCTGGCCCCTGCCTGCATCGCCGCTTCCCGCACCGCCCGTTCTTCTACGGCGGTCACACCGGAAGGCACGCAGACCACAACCCTGGGCCGCACCAGGTAAGGCTTCTTCTTTAAGGCCTTGGTGATAAAATACCTGAGCATACTCTGGGTGGTGTCGAAATCGGCAATTACCCCATCCTTCATCGGTCTGATAGCCACGATATTGCCGGGGGTGCGGCCGATCATCTGCTTGGCTTCCTCGCCTACCGCCAGCACCTGGCCGGTGTCTCTCTGAATCGCCACCACGGAAGGTTCATGTAAAATAATCCCCTTCCCTTTCATGTATACGGAAGAGTTGGCTGTACCCAAATCTATCCCCATATCCTTTGTCAATACTCCGAACATAACTGTGTCGACTCCTTTCAAAAATACAAATGTTGGCCTTACTTAAGCAACAAATATTACAAACTTTTTTAAAACAACCACAGAGTACACAGAGCGCACAGAGTTTTTTAAGCAATATTTATTTGACTTGTATATATTTTTTTTAATTTATTTAATCAATTCTCTGTGTCCTCTGTGTTCTCTGTGGTTTATATTTAGAAAATTCCTTTTTCCTTCAGGCTGACATATTTTAAATCCCCGATTACCACATGGTCCAGGATTTCTATGCCCAGTAATTTGCCGGCCTCCGCCAGGCGGCGGGTGACGTCAATGTCCTCCCTGCTCGGCGACGGGTCGCCGCTGGGGTGGTTATGTACCAAAATCAGCGCGGCAGCGCTTTTTTTGATAGCGTTTTTAAACAGCTCCCGGGGATGCACCAGGGAGGCGTTCAGGCTGCCGATAGAAACCGTATCCTCGGCAACCACCTGGTTCTTGGTGTTCAGGTGCAGCACGACAAAATGTTCCCGGTCGTAATGCCGCATCTTTTCCATCATCAGCCCGCTGACATCGCCCGGGGACTTTATCACCGGCTTGTCCGGCGCGGCTGTGGCGGCCACCCGCCGGCCAACCTCAAGCGCGGCCTTGATTTGGGCGGCTTTGGCCGGGCCGATGCCTTTTGTCGTGCTTAACTCTTCCACGCTGGCCTCCAGGAGGCCCTTTAATCCATTGAACCGGGACAATAACTGGGCGGCCAGGTCGATGGCCGTGCCGGCCTGAAAACCCGTCCGCAGCACAATGGCCAGCAGTTCGGCCGTTGACAGGCCCGCCGGCCCTTCTTTGGCCAGCCGCTCCCGGGGCCTTAATTCAGCCGGCATTTCTTTGATTGTTAAGCGATATTCAACAGAAACCATCTGATCCCTCATCCCAAAACCCTGATACCGAATTCGCGGAGCATGTCCGTCAGCCTGGCTAACGGCAAACCCACGACGTTGAAATAGTCACCGTGGATTTCCTTCACCAGCACCGCGCCAAGCCCCTGGATACCATAAGCCCCGGCTTTGTCAAAGGGTTCACCGGAAGCGATGTAACCTTTAATCTCTTCCGATGTAAGCTGCCTAAAAACCACTTTGGTCAATTCATGACTGACGGTCGACCTGCCGGCAGCCGCGTCAATTACAGCTACACCCGTTAGAACCTCGTGCTCCGTACCGTTCAGGAATTGGAGCATCCGTCCCGCTTCAGCGGCATCGGCCGGCTTGCCCAGGATCTCCCCGCGGGCCACCACAACTGTATCGGCCCCGACAACAATGCCGGCGGGGATTTTTTCGGCTACCGCCGCGGCCTTCCGGTAAGCCAGGCCACAGACGTAAGTGACCGGGTCATTATCATCAGTACAGTTTTCGTCAACATCAGATATTTCCACATCAAAGGCCAGGCCGATTTGGGTCAGCAGCTCACGCCGCCGCGGAGAAGCAGAAGCCAGTATGATTTTTTGCATACGGATACCATTCCTTTAGAGTTTGCGAAATAAAAAAAATCCCAGCAGAAAGCCCAGCACTGTCATCAGGTTGACTTTCAACAAGAATCCCAGGGTCAGTTTGACCACATGAAGGTTCAAAGGCGTTGCCGGAAAACCGATTTCCGTGCTCTTCCGCAGTAACGGGATGTAGGCTCCCAGCGCCTCTCCCAGCAGGCTGCCCAACAGGCCCCCGATAAGTAAAAGGGCGGCCAGTATCCATGGGCTTTGGTAATTCTTGAAACCTTTCATTTACAGCCTCCAGTCTGTTGTATTGTTATATACAACAGTGGTAAATTTAGCATACCCACCGCCGGCAATACTATTCCGGACATAATTCTTATTACGCAGCGGCGGTGTTTTTTCAGACAGTACTGTCCGCAAATTCTTCCTCATTTCAGTGTATCATTTCAGACAGATAATGACAAGGTATTGGTCAAATTTGCATATTACCACATTTTATCAATAATTGATACTGCGGTTGTTTGCTTTTAGGCCACAGTAAACACAATAAACCCCCCAGCGCAAACATATGTTCTGGTAATATTTTACCACACATATGTTCGCATTGAAAGGGTTTACTTTAAAAAGGCTTCGCTGGCGCGAAGCGCCGAGTTAGCCTTTTTTATACCGCAGGCGCGTTATACTTTCGTATGGTGGAACAATCGGATAGTTATTTAATTTCCAAGGCCTGCCCGCCCTGTAAATGCCGGCGGACAATTTCCCGGCCTGTTGCCGGCGTAACATCGCCGTAAATCACCGCAGGATGGTCAGGTAAACTTACTTCCACTAAAGGCTCCTTTGTGCACAGGCCCTTACAACCCACGTGCGCAACTACCACCTCGGCCATGCCAAGCCTATGCAGCTCTTCTTTGATGGCTGCCAAAACAGCGCCGGCGCCGGCTTTGATGCCGCAGGTCCCCATTCCGACTGTAACCCGGGCCCTGGCCCGTTTGCCGCGCAACTGGCTTTTGGCCTGGGCTTCCTGCTTCCACTGCTGCAACTCCTGGAAATTCATAATATTCACCCCTGTCCGAATTATTCTGGATGCCCGCAACAATTCTAGATGTTAGAATAATTCGACAAGTTTTTTGAATTTCCTTTAAAATAAGCAGCTCCTAATGTTGGAAAAAGGTCAACTATTTTTTAATCGCCTTAAAGGGACATTTTTTGATACACTCCTCACACTTGGTGCATTTCTCAGGGTCGATTTCATGCAGCTCTTTGGGCCTGCCTTTGATTGCGCCCACCGGGCACGCTTTGGCACAGAGGTGGCACTTTTTGCACTCTTCCGGGATGATACGTATCCGGGAGAGTTTTTTACAGACCCCGGCAGGGCATACTTTATCCCGCACATGAGCAATGTACTCATCTTCAAAATATTTCAGGGTGCTCAGAACCGGGTTCGGCGCCGACTGTCCAAGGCCGCACAGGGATGTTTCCTTTATCCCCTCGCCAAGTTCCCTGAGCAGTATGATATCGTCTTCTTTCCCCCGGCCTTCGGTTATCCGTTCCAGGACCTCCAGCATCCGTTTGGTCCCTACCCGGCAGGGAGTACACTTGCCGCAGGACTCGTCACAGGTGAATTCCAGGTAAAACTTGGCGATATCCACCATACAGTCATCCTCATCCATGATGATTAGTCCGCCGGACCCCATCATCGACCCGACTTCCAGCAGGGTGTCATAATCGATAGGAATATCCAGCAGGGTGGCCGGGATACACCCGCCGGAAGGGCCGCCGGTCTGGGCCGCCTTAAAAGCCTTGCCTTCGTGGATGCCGCCGCCGATTTTATAAATGACATCCCGCAGGCTGATGCCCATGGGCACCTCAATCAGACCTGTGTTGTTGATTTTGCCGGCAATAGCAAAGACTTTGGTCCCCCGGCTTTTCTCGGTGCCCAGGGAAGCAAACCACTCGGCGCCGTTACGGATAATCGCCGGAATGTTGGCCAGGGTCTCTACATTGTTAATCAGGGTAGGCCTGCCCCACAATCCTCTGTGGGCCGGAAAAGGCGGCTTCGGCCGGGGTTCCCCCCGGTTGCCTTCGATAGAAGTAATCAGGGCGGTCTCTTCCCCGCATACAAAGGCGCCCGCCCCCAGCCGCAGTTCAATATCAAAATCAAAACCGGATTTAAAAAGGTTTTTCCCCAATAAGCCTTTTTCCCTGGCCTGATCAATGGCGGTGGTAAGCCGTTCTACGGCAATGCCGTATTCAGCCCGTACATAAATATAACCCTGACTGGCGCCGATAGCATACCCGGCAACAGCCATCCCTTCCAACACAGCATGCGGGTCACCCTCCAATATGCTGCGGTCCATAAAAGCTCCCGGATCGCCCTCGTCGGCATTACAGATTACATACTTGGTATCCCCCGGCGAGCGGTAGGTCAGTTCCCATTTCAAGCCGGTGGGGAAACCGCCGCCGCCCCGGCCCCGGAGGCCGGATTTTTTCACAGCGGCGATGACCTCTTCCGGTTTCATCCGGGTAAGCGCTTGGGCCAGGGCCTGATAACCGTCCCTGGCCACATACTCGCCGACATCGTCGGGGTTGATTTCACCACAGTTCTGCAAAACCACCCGGGTCTGGTTACGGAAAAAGTCTATATCATCAAAACCGGCAGCTTTTTTATCAGTTTCCGGGTCATGGTAAAGCAGGCGCTCAACCACCTCTCCCTTTAACAGGTGGCGTTCGACAATCTCCTTTGCATCCTCCACCCTAACCTCACAGTAAAGCGTTCCGTCCGGGTAAATAACCGTTACCGGGCCCCGGGCGCAAAAGCCGAAACAGCCGGTGTGGACAACCCTTACCCGGTCCTTCAGACCGGCCGCTTCCAGCTCCTTTTCCAGCGCATCCTGGACTTCCATGCTCTCCGAAGATACACAGGCCGTACCGCGGCAGATTAAGATATGCGAATTTTTTTCGGGCATTAGGGAAACCTCCAATTATCCAGCTTGTCTGATATTATCTGTACTTGTCAAGAATCTGGCCCAGCTGGTCGGCGTTCAGCCGGCCATGGACCTCGTCGTTGACCGTGACTACCGGCGCCAAACCACAGGCCCCGATACAGCGGGTGCCCTCTATGCTGAATTTGCGGTCCCCTGTAATTTCCCCGGGTTTAATCCCCAATTCATCCTGCAGCTTAGACACCAATTCCCCTGCCCCCTTAACATAACAGGCAGTCCCCAGGCATACGGAGATTTTATATTCCCCTTTGGGGACCATGGTGAACAGGGCATAGAAGGTAACCACACCGTAGACATCGGCCAGCGGGACCCCCATCCTCTGGGCAATCCGGTACTGGACCACTTCCGGCAGGAAGCCGAAGATTTCCTGGGCCTTGTGCAGCACCGGAATCAACGCGCCGCCCATGTCCTTGTATTCATTAATGACTTCGTCCAGTTTTTTAAATTTTTCATCGTCAAAACAGATATCTTTCTCCTGTTCCAGGCAGTGTTTGGCCATTTTACTCCTCCAGCATTAGTTCTCCGGTCGTAAGTTCAAATAAACTCTTTAGTATTGTGGCTTAATGCGGCGGCTTATATACGGCGAAAAGCCGGGTCGTTAATTACCGACCCGGCACTTAATAGTGCTAATATTCACCTTCACAAAGACAGTTGCAATTAAGCCCTGTTTTCCTTCAAACCCAGATGGAACGTAAGAATCTCGAGCCTGGTTGACAGATCGATGTCCCGCACTTCCACACCATCGGGCACCGATAGTACCTTGGGCGCAAAATTCAGGATCGCCTTCACCCCGGCTTCAATCAATTGGTCGGCTGCCTGCTGGGCTGCCGCCGCCGGAACGGTGAGCACGCCGATTTTAACGTTCTTTTCCCGCACCACTTCTTTTAATCTTTCGGTTCCCATCACTTCATTATCGCAGAGTTTCTTGCTTATCTTAGTCAGGTCATTATCGAAAACACCGACGATATTAAAACCCCGCTCGCGGAAACCGCGGTATGAACAAAGTGCCGAACCCAGATTACCGGCTCCGATTACCACAACGTTCCATTGGCCGCTCAAACCGAGAATCTTCAGTGTATGTCTTAAAAGGTCTTTGACGTTATAACCCACACCGCGGGTGCCGAACTCGCCAAAATAAGCCAGGTCCTTACGTACCTGAGCCGGACTGACACCGACACCCTCGGCGATTTCACCGGATGAAATGGTGAGAATTCCCCTTCGGTCGGCCTGTTCCAGGAAGCGGGAATAAACGGACAGCCGGACAATGGTAGCTTCAGGAATTTTAAGTGCTTTCACCTTTTCCCCTCCTTGCCATTTTCATTCCTAATTATAGCATAAGGAGAAAGGTAGGACAATGTTAAGTTTTGCTTAAATTGTCGATTTGACGGATAAAAGAAGAATAATTCTCAATAACACTGGTGAATTGTCGCTGGGCATCCCGGAAATCAGCTTCAGTCCCGCTTTTCTTTAATTTTTCGAGTTGAACGATATATTGTCCCGTACTCTTATAAAGTTGGTCGAGCTTCTCCCGGAAACCCTGGTCCGATATCTGCCCACCCAGGTGCCCGGGCAGCCGGTGAAACGTTTTCATGACTTTTTCCAGCCGGGCCGCAAAAGCCTTTTGGTCACCGTCTGTCATACTTGTCTGCCGCCACAGTCCGGCATTGTCCTGGAACCAGGAGGTATAGTCTTCCAGTAACAGCTGCAGGTCGTCGGCGGTTTTTTTGCCGCCGGCATTTAACGAGATTTCCCGGTTGTTCAGCACCAGCGTCTGAATGAAACCGCCGGCACCCTGTTCCCTAAGGTGTCCCTGGAACTTCACGGCGCTGTCCCGGTCGCCGAAAACCCCCACAAAGACCCTAAAAGGGGCCTGTTGTCCGATATACGGCTTTAAGCCCGCTTTTAACAGTTCCTCCGCGCCGGCCTCCGCTCCCGCCCGGTCGCTGAAAACCCCGGTCTGGACAAAATAAAAGGCCACCGGGTCCATTTTCAGCCTCCGGCCTTCTTTGTCTGCTGTAACCGCTTTGGCGCCGGTCCCGGCCTGCCGGGCCGGGTTCAGCTCCCATCCCTGCAGAGCGCGGGTATAGTATTTACCTAAAATCGTACCGCCGGATAAAGTCAAAAGCACGATCCCCAGCATGGCGAAACCGGTGGCAAAGCTTTTCAGAAAATCGCCCCGCATCGACCAAAACCTCCTTCTCCGCGGTACCCATGTTGTTCCGCGGTGCAAGTTTATCCCGGTTATATCATATTTTGCGCAGGGCGGCTTTAGAACGTGAATGCTCCCCAGCTAACGACTAACGTCGTTTGAGCAAAAGGCTTCCTGTTTCATTGACCGCAGCTTTGCTTATCAGCAAAGTCTTACACAATCTCCGCAGGCGTAACTTCGGGGCATTCCCGCCCTAGTTTAGTCTTTATAAACTTTTAGGCCGTAGCCAAAAACTGCAGCCCCCGTAATTCGATTACTTTGGCGGAAACGATATCCCGGTTCTCTGTCAAACCGCACTTAGGGCAGGTATGAATCCGCACGCTCAAGTCTTTGGGGACGTCGGTTCCACAGATACAGGTCTGGGAAGTTCCATTGGCCGGTACTTTGAGAAATACTTTGCCATGTCTCTTTGCCTTGTATTCTATGAAAGCGAGCAATTTCCCCCAACCCGCATCGTGAATTGACTTGGCTAACCGGTGGTTTTTGGTCATGTTCTTTATTTTTAGATTTTCGGCAATAATACATACCAGTCATCTTCCCGAAGTTTGATATTAATTCTGCCGGCTGTACCGAAATCAAAATTCCTGTGCATCCTGATCTTTACGTATCCAATCTTGGGCAGGTAAATAAAACCTTGATCTAACCTGGCAAAAACGCCGTTAACTTTATCTACTTGGGGATAGGTAACGGAAGTATACCGGTCTTTACCTTTGAAACGCGGGTATCCGGCTTTGCCGGCAAAAAAGTTTTTATAAGCTGTATCCACTCTACGCAAAGCATCTTGTCATCCCCTGCCTTTAGAGGAAGGGCAATTCTTGCCCCTTACATTTTAAATGAATAATTCCCTGGCTTCCGCCACCATATAAAGGGAGCCGGTCACACAGACCAGGTCGGCGCCGCCCGCCAGGGCGACAGCCTTTTTAACGGCATCATGGATATTTTCTTCCAGGCAGACCTCCCCGACATATTTTTTCGCCTCGTCTGCCACTTTCTGCCACTCCCCGGCCCGGGGCGAGTTAGGTCTGGTCACCACCACGGCGGCCGCCAGAGGAGTCAGTTTGGCAATGACTTTCTCCCTCTCCTTGTCACCCAGCATACCCAAGACAAGGATCAGCCTGCGGTAACTGAATATTTCCGTAAGCGCCCGGTGCAGGCTCACCGCCCCGTCATAATTATGGGCCCCGTCCAGCAGCACCACCGGGTTTTCCTGTACAATCTCCAGCCGGGCCGGCCAGCGGGCGGCCGCCAGGCCTTGGGCAACAGCCTCCCGGGTAATCCGGAACCCCCGGCCGTTCAATAACTCCACCGCAGTTACGGCCGTGGCAGCATTCACCACCTGATGGCTGCCTATCAGGCCAATATGCAAATCAGCGTATGATTCCCGGGGGGTAAAAAGGTTGAAACGTTCCCCCCGGATTGAACTCTCCAGAATCTCAAAAGTAGTATCCCCGCCGATCTCAATAATGGCGGCCCCGTTCTCCCGCGCCTGCTGCCGGATGACTTCCAGGGCCGGACCGGCAGCGGCTGTTACCAGAGGTATGCCGGGCTTAATGATGCCAGCCTTGACAGATGCAATTTCCTCTAAGGTTTCACCCAGATAATCCATATGGTCCATGGCCACATTGGTGATTACCGAGACCAGCGGCGCCGCCACATTAGTGGAATCAATGGCCCCGCCGAGCCCTACTTCAAGCACCAGGAAATCCACCTTTTCTTCACAGAAATATAAAAAGGCCATGGCCGTGCTCACTTCAAACTCGGTCGGGTGTTCGAACCCTTCCGCCGCCATCTGCTCCAGGTGGGGCCGGAGCCGGGTAATGAGTGCGGCAATCCTGTCATCGGGTATTTCCTCACCGTTAATCCGGTACCGTTCATTATACCTGTGCAGGTGCGGCGAAGTGAAGGTCCCGGTCCGGTAGCCGGCAGCCCGCAGTATTGACGCCGCCATCGCCGTGGTGGAACCTTTGCCGTTGGTGCCGCCGATATGGACAATATTAAGCCGGCGGTGGGGGTTGCCCAGCCGCCGCATCAGTTCTTCTATCCTGCCCAGACCAAAATTAAAGCCGAACTTGGTCAGGTTTTTTAAATACTCTATGGCTTCAGAATAGTCCATTATACCTACCCTTTCAATACAGCCAGGCGTTCCATGATGGTATCCTTCTTCTCCTGGAACTCCTGCTGTTTGGCTCTTTCCTTGTCTATTACATCCGCCGGTGCTTTGGCCAGGAAACCGTCATTGCCCAGTTTGGCGTTAACCCGGGCCAGTTCCTTGTCCAGTTCGGCCAGTTCTTTGTTTAAGCGGGCCAGTTCCCTGTCTATATCCACCAGGCCTTTCATGGGCATAAAGACCTCGATACCTTTAGTGATGGCCGTGAGCGCCTGTTCCGGCTTTTCGGCCAGCTGCAGTCGCAGGTCTACTTCCGATGCCTGACCAAGGTTATAAAGGTACGCCATGCCATCCTGAAGTGCCTTGAGGTTGCGGTTATTGTTGGCTGCAATAATCACATCCGCCTTTTTGGATGGCGCCACATTCATTTCCGCCCGCATGTTCCGGATAGCCTTGACAACTTCCATGATTACGGCCATTTCTTCCTCTGTTTCAGGATTGACCAGACCGGCCTCAACCTGCGGCCACAGCTGCAGCATAATGGTTTCCCCTTCGTGGGGCAGGTGCTGCCAGATTTCCTCGGTGATAAAGGGCATAAAGGGATGCAGCAGTTTCATGGTATTTGATAATACATACCATAAAACATACTGGACCGTCTTCCGCCGTTTTTCGTCCTCTTTGCCGTAAAGACTGGGCTTGGACAGTTCAATGTACCAGTCACAGAATTCGTTCCAGATGAATTCATAGAGCACCCGGGCCGCCTCACCGAGGTCGTATTTCTCCATATCTTCCGTTACTTCCCTGACTACCTGGTTATAGCGGCTCAGGATCCAGCGGTCAGCCAGGCTGTAATCCTGCCCTACAACCTCCGGATCGAAGTCCTGCAGGTTCATCATGACAAACCGGGAGGCGTTCCAGATTTTATTGGCAAAGTTCCGGGTATTATCCAGGCGGTCGTAATGAAACCGCACGTCATTGCCCGGGGTATTGCCGGTGGTCAGCATAAACCGCAGGGTGTCGGCCCCGTACTTTTCAATCACCTCGATAGGGTCAACGCCATTCCCCAGGGATTTGCTCATCTTGCGGCCCTGGGCGTCAAGGATGAGGCCGTGGATAAACACTTCGTGGAACGGCACATCCTGCATAAACTCCAGTCCGGTAAAAATCATCCGGGCAACCCAGAAGAAGATGATATCCCGCCCGGTGACCAGCACCGAGGTAGGGTAAAAATGCTCCAGCTCAGGCGTTTTCACCGGCCAGCCCAGGGTGGAAAAAGGCCACAGGCCGGAACTGAACCAGGTATCCAGCACATCCGGGTCCTGCTCCAGCTTGCTGCCGCTGCACTTGCTACAAGCGGCGGGCGGTTCCACATCACAGATGATTTCACCGCAGTCCTGGCAGTACCAGACCGGGATCCGGTGCCCCCACCAGAGCTGGCGGGAAATGCACCAGTCACGGATATTCTCCATCCAATTGAGATAAACTTTTGTAAACCGTTCAGGCACAAAGCGCACCCGTCCCTCTTTAGCCGCGGCAATCGCCGGTTCTGCGAGGGGCTTCATTTTTACAAACCATTGCTTGGAAACCATCGGTTCAATGGTGGTGCTGCAGCGGTAGCACTGGCCAACAGCATGGGCATGTTCCTCAATTTTGACCAGGAAGCCCTGATCCTCCAGGTCTTTTACAATCTGCCGGCGGCAGTCGTAACGGTCCATGCCCCGGTACGGGCCGGCCTCGTCGTTCATAGTGCCGTCCTTGTTCATCACATTGACCTGGGGCAGGTTATGCCGGCGGCCCACTTCAAAATCGTTGGGGTCATGGGCCGGGGTTATTTTAACTACTCCGGTGCCGAACTCTGGATCAACATACTCATCGGCAATAACCGGAATCTCCCGGCCGATAACAGGCAGGATAACTGTTTTGCCTACCAGGTGTTTGTACCGGGCATCGTCCGGATGGACGGCCACGGCGGTATCACCAAGCATGGTTTCCGGCCGGGTGGTGGCAAGATAAACGTACTCATCACTGTGCTTTACAGGGTAGCGCAGGTGATAGAAATGGCCGGCCTGTTCCTCATGCTCCACCTCAATGTCCGAAATAGTGGTATGGCACTTGGTACACCAGTTAATGATGTAATTATCCTGGTAAATGAGGCCTTTCCGGTAAAGGTCGACAAACACCTTCAAAACAGCCCTGGAGCAGCCTTCATCCATGGTAAACCGCTCCCGGTCCCAGTCACAGGAACTGCCCAGCATCCGCAGCTGTTTGGCGATACGGCCGTGATACAGTTCCTTCCACTCCCAGACCCGCTCCAGGAACTTTTCCCGGCCCAGGTCATACTTAGTTACACCTTCTTTGGCCAGCTGCTCCTCCACCTTGGCCTGGGTGGCAATGCCTGCGTGGTCGGTGCCCGGCACCCACAGGGCATTATAGCCCTGCATGCGCCGCCAGCGGGTGAGGATGTCCTGCAGGGTATTGTCCATGGCATGTCCCATGTGCAGCGCGCCGGTAACGTTGGGTGGCGGCATGACGATAGTGAAGGGCTTTTTCTCCTTGTCCACTTCCGCGTGGAAGTATTTGTTGTCTTCCCAGAATTTGTACCATTTGTCCTCCACCTCGGCGGGGTCATACGTAGTGGGGATATTGCGTGCTTCGGTCACTTTATGAGTCCTCCTTTTATTGTTCCTGTTGACGTTGGTGGAACGGTAAATGATTTGAAATAAGCTGTTCGTTATATGACGCATTTTACTTGCGCTTTGGTTGGCGTTTAACAAAATCAATGCGGTCGACACGGATGTCGACCGCCGGCCGCTGAGACACGGACGTC
>JBMOPI010000043.1:0-12921 GCA_049324975.1 Bacillota bacterium | reverse complement strand
TGAGTAGATGGCAATCTACTCACATTTTCTTTCAGTGTTGAAAAGGAAAAAGAGAGGTCTCCTCGAATAAATATGGAGACAGGACGGAGGTTAGGTTATGATCCTTGTTGTAGGGCTGGGCAATCCCGGTAAAGAATATGCGGCCACCCGGCATAATGTCGGTTTTATGGTGGTGGACAGGTTTGCCGAAGAGCACGGGATAATGGTGGAAAAAAGTAAATTCAAGTCTCTCATCGGCGAAGGACACGTCGGCACCGAAAAGATTATCCTGGCGAAACCCCAGACGTATATGAACTTAAGCGGGGAGGCCGTGCTGGACATTGTCAATTTCTATAAAATCCCACCGGAGAATGTAATTGTCATCGTAGACGATATGGATTTGCCCGCCGGTAAGGTGCGGCTCAGGGTGAAAGGCGGCTCCGGCGGGCATAACGGGCTTAAGTCCATTATCTATCAACTGCAGACAGAAGATTTCCCCCGCCTGCGCATCGGTATCGGGAAACCGGCACCGGAAAGGCAGGCAGTCGGGTTTGTGCTGGGGAGATTCAGTGACGAAGAGAAGGAGCTGACGCAGGAGGCAATCAATAAAGCCGCCGCTGCAATAAAAGAGATAATAAAATCCGGTGCCGAACGGGCGATGAACAGGGTGAATATAAATACTTAAACCACAGAGTTCACAGAGGACACAGAGAAAAATCTAATTTTTCTCAGCGCACTCTGCGTTCTCTGTGGTTTGTTTTTGATAAAGATTAATGCATAGAAAAGGGGAAAATTTACCACAATACTAATATGCTTCTCATGTCAACGCTTGCCGGGGCAGCGGCGGCTGCTGCCGCCTGGATCTTCAACCGCCTGGCCTTAAAAATTTTCGGTCCGCCGGTAATCATATACATAGTCCCTCTTGTGGAAGAGCTGGCAAAAACCGGACTGGCCGTGCTGTTTAATGCTTCGATTATCATGGTGCATGTCAGTTTTGGCCTGATTGAAGGGATATACGACTTTTTTTACACCGTAGGAGAGTA
This sequence comes from Bacillota bacterium, assembly GCA_049324975.1. Classification (GTDB taxonomy): domain Bacteria; phylum Bacillota; class Thermincolia; order Thermincolales; family CAZWUW01; genus JBMOPI01. Next base: position 11,899 of record JBMOPI010000043.1, on the reverse strand, counting down.
TAAACGCTCCTGCGGTATAAAAAAGGCTAACGCCGGCACTTCGTGCCAGCGAAGCCTTTTTAATGCGCGTAAAACCGGCCTGAGTGCCGGTCTGGTAAGTCTGGCCGGGCATTTGCTGTATGGTTTGGTTACTGCCTGGGCCTTTACACAGTCCGGTCAAATTGCCGTAGGTGTTGCGGGCGGGTATTTGGTGCATATGCTCTGGAACCTGGTGGTAATGAGGTTTCTGGCACATAAAAAGGAGTGTTAATTCATGAAAATTAACTACATCTGTGAATGCTGCGATGAAATCATCAATGAACTGGAAGTCGATGATTTTACGGACCTTGCCGACGCATTGGAAGGCTTGACTGCGGAAGAGCGTCACGATATAATTAAAATGCATTTGAGCGGGGGCCGGGTTTTTGTTGTTTCCCTGTGTGACGACTGTGTAGCCGGCCTTGGCCTGAATGACGACCATGATTTAATATTTACGCAGGCACCTATTAAGCATTAGTTGAGTCCGAAGCTTTAGCGGCAGGCTAAGGCTTTTTTACTTATATGGAAATGGGGAACAGGTATGTCGCTGGAAGGGCTGCTACACCCTCTTGCAGGTGCTGCTGAGTTTCAGTCAATTAAAAACGGTGTGGAGCGAGGGCTTCGTTATCAGCAGGTTTACGGCCTTTCCTCGTCCCAAACAGCTTACTTTGCCGCCGGCCTGATGGCGGAAGGCCCGGTGCTGTTTATTGCCCAGACCGCCCAGTCGGCCAGGCAAAAAGCAGACGACCTGCGTAACCTGCTGCCGGGCCGGGAGATCCTGCTGTACCCGGAAAAAGATCCGGTTCCCTTTGGAGCCATTGCCCGGAGCAGGGAGGTCATGAGCCAACGCCTCAGGGTACTGGAAAAGGTTATCCGGGGGGAGCGGCCGGTGGTGGTGATGTCCGGGGAAGCGGCTGTAAACAAACTGCTTCCCCCGGGGACCTTTACTACATTGTTCAGCACCCTGAAGACCGGTGCCGTGGTGGATTTAGAGGAATTTCAGAACCGTCTGGCGCACGTCCAGGGTTATGAGCGGGTGGGCATGGTTGAAGGACCGGGGCAGTTCAGTATCAGGGGCGGGATTATAGACATTTACCCGCCTACTATGGAGCAACCGGTGCGGGCGGAACTTTTTGACGATGAAGTGGATTCTATCCGCACGTTTAAAGTAGAAGACCAACGTTCACTCGAGAAGTTCGTCGAGGTGACCATCGGCCCTGCAAAAGAACTGGTGATTACTACCGACCGGCTGTCACAGGCGGTCGGGGCCATGCGCCGGGAACTTGCCGCGCAATGTAAACGGTTGGATAAGACCGGGCAGCAGGAGGCGATGCAGAGGCTGCGGGAGAAAATTAATGAAGTAACGGAAAAGCTTGAACAGGGCCTTTTTATCGAAGATATTGAACAGTATTTCTCCTTTTTTTACCCGGACGGGGTTCCGGTGACAGAGTATTTTCCGGACAGTACTATGATTATGCTGGAAGAACCTTTAAGAATTAAAGAATCACTGGAAATCCGGGCTGCCGAAAGAACGGAAAGCCATATTCAACAGCTTGAGCAGGGCATGGTTTTGCCTGCTCAAAACAATACTTTTACTTTACCCCGGGAACTGGCGAAGAATCTGGAACGATTTCAGGCTGTGGGTTTTTCTCTGCTACCGAAACAGGGTGGGTTTTGGCGGCCGGATAATATTGTAAACGTTAACGCCAAGTCCATGAGCCTTTTCATGGGGCGGATGGAACTGCTGGTAGATGAGATCAGGGCCTGGCTGAAGAAGGGTTACGCTGTCACGGTGCTGGCCGGGACAACGGCCAGGGCCGGTAAGATTGTCGATTTGCTGCGCAACGAGGGTATTTTTCCCACATTTGTAGAAAAAACCGGGGATGAAGTTAAACCGGGCAATGTGATTGTGACACCCGGCACACTCGAAGCCGGTTTTGATTTCCCCGGCCTGAAGCTGGCGCTGGTTACGGACTGGGAAATCTTTGGCCGGCGGAAACGGGGCCAGCCGCCCCGCCAAAAGCCGGGGGAAGGTTCCCGCATTACTCATTTTACAGACCTTAAACAGGGAGATTACGTGGTCCATGTTAACCATGGGATAGGCCGGTACCTTGGTATCGAAAAACTGGAGGTCGGCGGGGTGGTCAGGGATTACCTGTTCATCCAGTATGCCGGTGAGGATAAACTTTACATGCCCACCGACCAGATTGGGCTGATTCAGAAATACCTCGGGGCCGAAGGCATTGCGCCAAAGCTGTACCGGTTGGGCGGCCAGGAATGGCACCGGGTCAAGGAACGGGTCAAGGAATCGGTGCGGGAAATGGCCGAAGGCTTACTGGAGCTTTATGCCGCCAGGCAGAAAGTTGCCGGACATGCATATCCGCCGGATACGCCCTGGCAAAAAGAATTTGAGGACGCTTTCCCTTATGAAGAAACAACTGATCAGTTAAAAGCCATTGCCGAAATCAAAAAAGACATGGAGTCTGACCGGCCGATGGACCGCCTTTTATGCGGTGACGTCGGCTACGGCAAGACGGAGGTGGCCATCAGGGCGGCTTTCAAAGCCGTAACGGACAGCAAGCAGGTGGCAGTGCTGGTGCCTACCACCATTTTGGCCCAACAGCATTACAATACTTTTACCGAACGGTTTGCCGGATATCCGGTGCAGATTGACATGCTCAGCCGTTTTAAAAGCCCCCGTGAGCAGCGGGACATCGTTAAAAAAGTCAAAACCGGGCAAGTGGATATCGTTATCGGCACCCACCGGCTGGTCCAGGAAGACATTGTGTTCAAAAACCTGGGACTGGTAATCGTTGACGAGGAACAGCGCTTCGGGGTTGCCCATAAGGAGCGGCTCAAACAGCTGAGACAAAATGTGGATGTGTTGACCCTTACGGCAACGCCGATCCCCCGCACCCTGCACATGTCTATGGCAGGGCTGCGGGACATGAGCATCCTGGAGACTCCCCCGGAAGACCGTTTTCCCGTCCAGACTTATGTGGTTGAATTTAATTATGCCACCATCGCAGATGCCGTCAGGCGGGAACTGGACCGGGGCGGTCAGGTGTTTTTGGTCCATAACAGGGTACATGATATTGAGAACGCAGCCTACAACCTGCAGGCTGTGGTGCCTGAGGCCAGGATAGCGGTTGCTCACGGGCAAATGAGGGAAGACCGGCTGGAACGGTACATGCTTGATTTTCTGGCCGGTAAATATGACATCCTCGTCTGTACGACCATTATAGAAACAGGGCTTGACATTTCCAATGTTAACACCTTAATTGTAAACGATGCCGACCGGCTGGGGCTGGCCCAGCTGCATCAGCTGCGGGGCCGGGTGGGGCGGTCACACCGTCTCGCCTACGCCTATTTCACATATAAAAAGGAAAAAAACCTCAGTGAAGTGGCGGAAAAACGGCTGCAGGCCATCCGGGAATTTACGGAGTTTGGCGCGGGTTTTAAGATTGCCATGCGGGATTTGGAAATCCGGGGGGCCGGCAACCTGCTGGGCCCCGAACAGCACGGGCATATGGCGGCCGTCGGTTTTGACCTGTATTGCCGCCTGCTCGAGCAGGCTGTCAATGAACTTAAAGGCGCCGTGGCCGAAGAGCAGCCGGATACTGTTGTGGATCTTAATGTTGACGCTCATATCGGTGATGAATACATTGCCGACCCCGGGCTGAAAATAGAGGTTTATAAACGTATTATGCTTGTCCGGGACTCCGAAGATGCTGCAGATATATTCGAGGAGATAACCGACCGTTACGGCGACCCGCCGACCCCGGTGCAGAACCTTGTCGCCGTGGCCCGGATTAAGGCCCTGGCCCAGCAGCTGCAGGTCCAGAGCATTACCCAGCACAATGACATTGTAAGTATTAAATTCTACCCCCGGAATAATCTCAAAGGTGAACAGCTGGCCAGGCTGGCCGCCGCCGGCGGCAACCGGATTTCCTTTTCCGTTGCACCCGGGCTGCAGATTAACCTTAAAGTGCGGGGTTTCAGCCAGGAAATACTATTGAAAAATATGGAGAAATTACTATTAAAATTGCTAAGTGAGGTAAAATAAATAACTTGCAGACCAGGGGGGCAAGCAGTATAATAGTGTTATGAAAAAAGGGGGAGGTATTTTTTTTATGAGCAACATCAAAAAAATAGTTGCCGCATTGTTAGTACTGGCATTCACAATTTTTGTCGCCGGCTGTGGCAGTAAGACCGTAGCCAAAGTTAACGGAGAAAAAATTACCCGGACTGAGTTAGATAAAAGAATGAAAAAGGTTAAACTGGCATATGAAGGCCAGGGTATGAAATTTGAAGGCGAACAGGGTCAGATGATGCTTAAGGCTGTGGAACAGCAGCAGCTTGAAGAGATGATTAACCAGCTGCTGATGATGCAGGCTGCCGAAAATGAAAAAGTTATCGCTACTGATGATGTTGTAAACAAAAGGTTCGAAGAAATCAAAAAGAATTTCGGCAGTGAGCAGAAGTTTAATGACGCCATGAAAATGTACGGTTATACCGAAAAAGAACTTAAGGAAATGTTGAAATACGATATTACCTATGCGGCTTTATATGACAAGGTTACAAAAGATGTTAAAGTAACCGACCAGGACATTAAACAGTACTATGAACAAAATAAAGAAACAAAATACAAAGACCCGGAAAAGGCAAAAATCCGTCACATCCTGGTAGCTTTTGAAACCCAGGACAAGAAAACAAAAAGAACTGACGAACAAGCTAAAAAAGAAGCCGAAAAGATTATTGCCGAGCTGAATGCCGGCGCTGATTTTGCCAAGCTGGCCAAGGAAAAGTCGGATGACCCCGGCAGCAAAAATGAGGGCGGCCTGTTAAAAGACCAGTCGGGCAGCGATATGATTCCGAAAGTGGGCAATGGCTTTGTCCCCGAGTTTTCTGACGCCGCTTTTGCATTAAAGGCCGGCCAGCTTACTAACAAGCCGGTCAAAACCCAGTTCGGCTACCATATCATCAAAGTAGAAGCCAAGACTGTTGAAAAGCAGCTGACTTTTGAAGAAGCCAAAGAGAAGATTCAGAAGGAACTGCCAGCTGTTAAGAAACAGGAAATATTTAATAAGTATATGGATAACGTCCGGGCCAACGCTAAGGTTGAAAACAAACTGGCTGAAGAAAACCCCGTCGGCGGCATGGGCGGTCAGGGCGGCTCTGGCGGCCAGTTACCTCCCAACCATCCTAATGTTGACGGTCAGTCAACCACCGACCAGAAATCCGGCGGTCAGGATACCAACAAAAAATAACAAACCGTTAAAATCCTATTGAGGATGGAAAAAAATGAATAATTCCCTCCGTGGCGTTATATACTATCAGTGAAAGACGTTAATAACGCACAATCAAGGAGGGAAGGCAGAAATTGAAAGCGACAGGTATTGTACGACGCATTGACGACCTTGGAAGAGTCGTGATTCCGAAGGAAATCAGGAGAACATTGCGCATCCGTGAAGGTGACCCTCTGGAAATTTTCGTAGATAGAGAAGGGGAAGTAATCCTCAAAAAGTATTCGCCTATTGGGGAACTCGGTGATTTTGCCAAAGAATATGCCGATTCCCTGTATGAAGCTATCGGTCATATCGCCTGCATAGCGGATCGGGATACCATCATCGCTGTTGCCGGGGCGCCTAAAAAAGAGTTTATCAACCGGCCTATCGGTTCTGCCGTGGAAAAGGTCATGGACGAACGCCGGGCGGTCTTGATTAACGATCCGGGCGCCAATGAGAATTCCGCTGTAATTGAAGGTGACGAAGATGCTTCCCGGTTTAGTGCCGAGGTTATTGCACCCATTATTGCGGAAGGAGACCCAATTGGCGCAGTAATCCTTCTTTCTAAAGAGGAAGGTACACAGATGGGTGACCTGGAAATGAAATTGGCCGAAACCGCAGCCGGTTTTCTGGCTAAACAAATGGAACAGTAAGGCAGCGTTCGCGCTGCCTTTTTTATACCCCATGAAAGATAACCGCTCCTGCGGCATAAAAAAGGCTAACGCCGGCGCTTCGCGCCAGCGAAGCCTTTTTAAATACCTGAAAAGTTGCTAAAACCGGGCGCCGCTGTTAAAATAAGGGCAGCAGGCATATATTACCTAAGATAGTGAGGGATGAGATTTGGACCCGCAGATTACCATTGTTGGCCTTGGTCCGGGGGGTATAGCAACTCTTCCGGTGGAGAACCTTAACGTTTTGGAAGCCGCCGAAGTTTTGTTTTTGCGCACGGAACGGCACCCGGCAGCGGAAGACTTAAAAAAAAGGGGAGTCCCTTTTAAGACATATGACCATCTTTATGACAGGGGCGGCAGTTTTCAGGAGATATACACGGAAATAGCCAGGGACTTGGTGGGCCGGACTAGCTCGGGGCCGGTTGTATATGCTGTACCCGGGCATCCTATGGTAGCCGAAGCATCAGTAAGTATACTGATACCACTGTGTCATAAACAGGGATTAAAAATGCGGGTACTGCCGGCCATGAGTTTTCTTGACAGTGTGTTTGCCTTGCTGGCCCTGGACCCGGGGGACGGATTACATATCATAGATGCGCTGCAACTGGACAGGCAACGGCCGGACCCCGCACTTACCAACGTTATTGTTCAGGTATATAACCGGTTAATTGCTTCTGACACTAAACTAAGCCTGATGGATTATTTTCCTGATGAACATCCTGTTAAGGTTATCCGGGCTGCCGGTGTACCCGGTGAGGAACAGGTGGTTGAAATACCTTTATATGAACTGGACAGGCTGGCCTGGATTGACCATTTGACCACTGTGGCAGTACCACCGTTGAACGAGTCTGCGGCGGGCGTCAGCAGGTTTCCGGCAGACAGGCTGGTGGGCATTCTTGAAATGCTCCGCAGCGAAACCGGGTGCCCGTGGGACCGGGAACAAACCCATGATTCCCTGAAAAAATACCTGGTGGAAGAAACCTATGAAGTAATTGAAGCCATTGATGAAGGCAATATGTATAAAATTTGCGAGGAATTGGGAGACTTATTATTGCAAATAGTTTTTCATGCCCAAATAGCAAGGGAAAGCGGGTATTTTGACTTTAATGATATCGTGCAGGGTATTTCCCAGAAACTGATCAGGCGTCACCCGCATGTGTTTGGTGAAGTGCAGGTAGAAAACAGCGCTCAGGTATCAGCCAACTGGGAGCAGATTAAAGCCGGCGAGAAAGCGGCGCGGGGGGAAGCCCCGGTATCGGTGCTGGACGGTATTCCCAGGGGTTTACCGGCTTTAGCCAAAGCGGAAAAAATTCAGAAGAAAGCCGCCAAGGTTGGTTTTGACTGGCCCGACTACCGCGGTGCCATGGAAAAAGTGGAAGAAGAACTGGCCGAATTTAAACAGGCGCTAAACCTGGACGACCGGCAAAAGCTTAACGAGGAAATAGGGGACATGCTTTTTGCTGTAGTCAACCTGGCGAGGCTGGTGGGCGTGGACCCGGAAAACGCTTTGGGCGGAACCATCGGGAAGTTTTGCAGCCGGTTCAGATATATGGAAGAAGCAGCCCTGACACGGCATGCCGAACTTAGGAAATTGAGCCTCGAAGAGCTTGACAACTTATGGGAGGAGGCTAAAAAGTCATTAAACCAATAAAAATAATGCATATAGAAGAAAAAAATTCCTATAAAAGCAGGAAATTAAAGGGTTTTAGCGAATAACCATATTGGAATATTCCAAGAATACTTAAAAAACAAGCATTTAGGAGGGATTTTTTGTGAACAAGCAAGACTTAGTCAGCAGTGTGGCAGAGAAAGCCGAACTGACCAAGAAAGATGCCGAGAAAGCGGTTAGCGCCGTTTTTGCCAGCATCGAAGGCGCCCTGGCCAAAGGGGATAAGGTTCAGCTCGTGGGCTTTGGTACCTTTGAGGTCCGCAAGCGTGCTGCCCGTAAAGGACGCAATCCGCAGACCGGCAAAGAGATCCAGATTGCTGCGGCTAAAGTTCCCGCTTTCAAAGCCGGAAAAGCTTTAAAAGACGCTGTATCATAAAGTGCACGAAAATCAGGTTCTGCGGAACCTGATTTTTTCACACCATTGTAAAGTATAACGCGCCTGCGGTATAAAAAAGGCTAACTCGGCGCTTCGCGCCAGCGTAGCCTTTTTAACATTAAGATTTTGAGGAGATAAGATGCGCTTGGATAAATTTTTAAAAGTTTCCCGGATAATTAAAAGGCGTAGTCTGGCTAAAGAGGTATGTGACGGCGGACGCGTTACCGTAAACGGGAGGACGGGTAAAGCCGGTTCCGAAATTAAGCCGGGCGACGTACTGGAATTGGATTTTGGCACTAAAAGGCTCAAGGTTGAAATTATGGATACTCCCGCCACCGTCCGCACCGACCAGGCAAAAGATTTATATAAAGTTCTGGAAGAAGTGAAAATACTATAGTTATAGGGGGTGGTATAAAATCCTCATGATTGTGCTCTGCTGCTCAGTCCTGCTGATACTACGCTCGGTAAAACCCCCTTATCCTTTATATACCACTCATAATCCAATCCCCGCCAGAAGATACTAAAGTCAGCTAAAATGCACTGTTAACGGAGGGGTTGGGAAATGAATAAGTTATCCACTAAACTGATGGCGTTGTTATGTCTGGCTGTTTTTTCAGTTACCGTGCTGGCCGGCTGCCCGGGACAGGCAAAAAAACCGGGGCCTCCGGGGAGGCCCCGGGCTGAAGCTGACCGGTTTGCCGGGAATGAGCCGACCATTACCCTCTACATTAATGAGACCGGTGAACGCAAAAGAATAAAAATGGAGGAATACCTTAAAGGTGTAGTGGCGGCTGAGATGGATCCCAAATGGCCGGTTAAAGCTTTGGCAGCCCAGGCAATTGTAGCCCGGACTTTTACCTTAAGACAAATTAAAACCAAGGGTGGCGTACCCCAGCGTAATGCCGATGCCTCGACCAGTGTGGAAGAGTTTCAGGCCTATGATTCTACCAGGATTAACGATAATGTGGTAAAGGCTGTAAACATGACCAGGGGTGAAGTAATAAGATATAAGGGGGAATATGTCAACGCCTGGTTCAGCGCCTGTGACGGAGGGGAGACGGCATCGGCTGAGGAGGGGTTGGCTTTCCGCAAAGAACCGACACCATATTTAAAAGCCGGGGTCAAAGACGGCTGCCTGGCCATAACGGTCCCCGAAAATAAATCATGGACCGCCAGTTTTCCCCTGACTACAGTCAGGTCTGCGGTCAAACAGACCGCCGGCAGGGACCCCGGCGCGATTACGGCGGCCGGTGTCAAGGTTGCCAAGTGGGGTCCTTCCGGGCGTGCCGAAGCTATTAAAATCGGCAAAGTGACTGTGAGCGGGCCGGCATTGCGCCTGGCACTGGGCAATGATAAGATGAGGTCAATTTTCATTGATAAACTAACTGTCCAGGGAAGCAGCCTGGTTATGCACGGCAAAGGTTATGGCCACGGCGTGGGGATGTGCCAGTGGGGCGCCAGGCGCATGGCCGCCGAGGGAAAAAGCCCGGAAGACATTGTCAGGTTCTATTTCCGGGACGTGACTATCGACAAAATGTGGAATTAAAGATAAATAAAAGGGCATTTCCGGCTTTGGCCGGAAATGCCTTTTCTATGCACTAAAAGTCATAAAACCGCCAATTGCACATAATTATGGAATAAAGCGGTAAGTACGAACATTAATGAATTTTAATTAACAAGGAGGGAGCGGTATGGCGGAGAACAGGTATCAGATCATCATGACAAACCGGGAGCACGTTGTTATCGAAGGGGTGGAACATGTTGCCAGTTTCGATGAAGAGGAAATAATTCTGGAAACCAAAATGGGACTTCTGCTACTTAAAGGGGAAAACCTGCACATTGTTCAGTTAAACCTGGAAGAAGGCAATTTGATTGTGGAAGGACACTGCAAGGCCATTGATTTTACTGATGAAAAGGCGGCCAGGGGCCTCCGGGGTAAGAGTAAAAGTTTCCTGAACAGGATTTTGAAATAACTTAATCCGGTCCGGGTGAAAGGTGGCGGAGTGGTGCAGGATTTAACCTCTCAATTTTATGCTTTTTGTGTCACCGTGCTGACCGGTTTATTGCTCGGCATTTTTTTTGACGTGTACCGTGTCGTGCGGGGAATTATCCGGCCCCGCAGGATTATCAGTCACCTGAGTGATTTATTGTTCTGGCTGATCAGTACCGGGTTTATTTTTTTGCTGCTGTTATTCGGCAACTGGGGTGAGGTCAGGCTTTATGTATTCATCGGCGTAGGGTTGGGGGCGTTTATCTACCTGCAATTGTTCAGCCGCCTGACCGTTAAACTGCTGGTCTTTTTACTAAGACTGCTGGGGTATGTCAAAAACCTTGTCATAACTTGTCTGTACTACATAATAATAATTATCTTGTTTCCTTTCAGGTTAGTTAAAAATGTTATTATAATCCCTGTCGGCTTTATCGGTACCGCCGTGATGGCATTACATAAAAGGCTGTCCCGTATGTTCAGGCGCCTGATAGGCATTCCGGTGAAAAGAGGCTGGCGCCGGATTAAAAGAAGGCTGCGTAAGATTTTTTCCATTTTTTGAACTGCAAAAGCAGGAATTAAGATGTTCATGTAGAAATTGATTTATACTAAAGTTGTACACATATTGTAGATAATATGTGGATAAGCTGGCTAGAGTTCAGTAGGTGTCAATATGCAAATAGAAATCAGGGGTGCCGAAAGACTGAGTTTTCGCGAGCGCCAGGCAGTCACTCTCAAGGAAATGGGCTACTCCAACGAAAATATAGCGAAAAGGTTAAAGCTCAGCAGCAGCACCGTGGCTACCCTGCTAAACCGGGCCAGGCAAAAGGGTTATGAAGTGGTGATTATTATTCCGGGTAATGCCCTGGGGATATTTGACCCTGACGGCGAGGAGGAAGTTTAGCCGTGGTACTCTCTGCCAAAGTTCAGCAAAAAGAAAAAGTGGTCAGTTTCCCTGCAGCCGCTAAGAAAGCAAAAAGAACCTCCAGGCGCAAGTTTAGACTTAAAGGGCCGGTGGTTGTTTTGCTCTTGGTGCTGGGGTTTATTTTCTATTCCTTTGGGGAGCAAATGGTGGAATTATACAATGTCCGGCAGGAAGTTGAAGAAATCCGGAACCAGATGGATGTGCTACAGAAAAAAAACCTGGAAATGAAAAAGAAAGTGGAATTTCTCCAATCAGATGCTTACGTAGAACGGATGGCCAGGGAGAAGCTTAGTCTGGTAAAACCGGGCGAAAAAATAATTCTGGAAGCAAAACCGGGAGTATGGCCGGATGGTCGGCCAAAGCCCCCGAAAAAGCAGGGTGAAATTGAAGTGCATTAGTAAGCTTCAGTATCTTGACACCTTCCGTGCCCTTCAGTTATAATTTGATTGATAAACGGAAATATGTTGTTACTGCGCAGACATTTTTTAAGGAGGAAAACTTTTTTTATGTCAATCGAAGTAGGGAGCATTGTTGAAGGCGTTGTCACAGGTATTACTAATTTCGGTGCCTTCATTGAACTACCGGGCGGAGTAACAGGTTTGGTGCATATTTCCGAAGTGGCTGATGCATATGTCAAGGATGTCAGGGACTACCTGAAAGACAAAGAAAAAGTCAAAGTTAAAGTAATAGCTATGGACAAAGGCAAAATCGGCCTTTCCATAAAACAGGCCAATCCCTCCTCCAGAAGGCAGGAATACCGGGAACCCAGGGTTTCTTTTGAGGACAGGATGGCCAAGTTTCTAAAAGAAAGTGAAGAACGCTTACAGGACGTCCGCCGCAGCACGGAATCCAAACGGGGGGGGCGCGGCTCCAGGATATCATCCTAAGAATCCGGAAGTATGATTTTTTTACACCATAGAAAAGTATAACGCGCCTGCGGTATAAAAAAGGCTAACGCCGGTGCT
>JBMOPI010000042.1:0-12982 GCA_049324975.1 Bacillota bacterium | reverse complement strand
TCATTGGAAGGATCCAGCCAGACCTCACTAAAACCTTTATGTCCCCAGCTGGACATGGGCAAACCGGCTACCTGGTTGATCGGGTACTTGTTCAGGTACTCCCAGGGCGTTGTCAGCTCAAGGGTATTTTGGTCAAAATAGATTTTTCTGATCAAAAAATCCAGCCACTGCGGCCCCTCATACCACCAGTGCCCGAAAAGCTCGGCGTCGTAAGGGGCCGTAATAATGGGCGGCCGGTCCATCTGCCCGGCCAGGTAATGGACCTGTTTTTCGCGGTTGAACATGAAATTGCCGGCATGGTCTGCTGCCCGTCCAAGGGCCACCTCCGGCTGATAGGGCTCCTTCCGGTCGGTTTTTCCGGTAATCCGGTAGTACTTTATGCCGGTGTCTATCCTGATACGCCCGTCGAAGATGTAAGGCGCAATATAATCCATCTCCAGGTCAAATCCGATGTCCCGGTAAAACTCCCGGTAGTTGTAATCACCGGGGTAACCGATGTGCATGTCCCAAACCTGCCGGCCGGTTTCCTGGTCCCGGCCGAAGGCCGCCACCCCAGCCGGAGTGTAAAGAGGCGCGTATACTCCGTACCTGGGTTTGGGAGTGGCAAACATGATGCCGTGGGTATCGGTAAAGAAAAACTGGATACCCGCTTCTTTCAGTATCTCATCGACACCGGGTGTATAGCCGCACTCAGGCAGCCAAATACCCCGCGGGGCCACCCCGAAGTGCCTCTGATGCAGATCAACGGCGGCCCGGACCTGTGCCCGCATACTCTCTTTTCTAAGCATCAGCGGTAGATAACCGTGGGTCCCGCTGCAAGTAATCACCTCAACCCGGCCCAGGTCATGGAACTTTTTAAAGGCCCGGACCAGGTTCATGCCATACTGCTCCGCAAAGATGTGCCGCGCTTCCCGGAACCGGTTCAGGTACATTTCCGCCACGGCGTGAAAAGCCGCATCACCTTTGGTCCGGGCCATCTCTTTTTCCGCCAGGATGATAAGCTTATCCAGATGCCGGAGATAGCGCTGCTGCAGCATCGGATCAGCCATCATACAAACTAATGGCGGGGATAAGGATACAGTAATCCGAAAATCCACGCCATCGTTAATCAAGCTGTCAAACACCCGCACCAGGGGGATGTAAGTTTCGGTTAAAGCCTCAAAAAACCATATTTCCTCCAGGAAAGTATCTTCTTCCTGGTGCCGGACATATGGTAAATGGGCATGTAAGACTAATGCAAGATATCCTGCCGGCACTTGAATCCCCCTTTCTACCTCTCTTCGTAATATCCCGCACTGCTTATAGTATTAATTTCCACGACCGGTTTTTTGACCTCCCGGTCCAAAAAGTCGGCCATTTCCCAAACCGACCCGTCGGCCAGGGTATCCCTCGGTGTAGTAACCACATTGGACCGCAAGATAGTTACAAACCTGCCATCCGGCGTAATTACACCCAGGTCAACACAATAACCTTTATTAGCCTCCAGTTCATAAAGATAAAAATTATCCGCCAGGGCATGGACGGATAAATCTCTGAAACTGTGCGCGTTCCGGCCGTCAAAATTTAAGCCGGTAACATCATACAACCTTAATATCAGGGGGACTCCCCCCCACTCGCACCCAAATTCTTTTGTAATCAGGTTCCTCTGCTCTTCGGTTAACTCCCAGTAGGCAAAAAGGCAATACGGATTCCTGACAAGCAAAACCAGGTAATTTTCATTATATCTCTCCGGAATTTTAAATTCTCTGCTGACCTCGCCCATTCTATCTCTCCCTTTCTTTCCCTGCGTCAGGGACTCCCCAAAAAACAAACTACATAAACATCTTATGCACCAGGTTGGGATTTAGAATCAAAAAGAATAAAGAATGAGTATTTTTCATTCTACCCCGGTCAGTCTAAATCCTTCCGGCTCTTACAGTTTCGGGCATATAAGTCAGATTTAATAATTCTTTTTGTTTTTTTGACAGATTATTTTGCTCCCTGTCATCTATCCTTTCAGGCTTTTATGAGTGGGGCATTATAGTATATCGTTAAAATACGGAATTTTCTTAATAAAAAATACGCAAAAAATTTAGTTAAATTTCCCTATGTAATAGTCAAAGTCTTACGTTTTTTATTTTTTCGACATATTTCTATGGGCTACATAAATATTCCTGCTTATATTATAAAAACTTTTTTAAATAAATTAAGCATTATAAAAGGATGCTTAAAGCATCCTTTCTTATCAATGACCGCTTTTAAACTTTGTGCTTCCTAAAACCTGGTCACCGTATTTTACAGTTGCGGTATATTGTCATATAGTTCACCTAATTGATTAAAACTTTTAGATCCGTTATATTTTCTGTATACCAATTAAAAATGCGGGTTTTGTCAGTATTTTTTCATCTTTTGCTTATGATATTCCTTACAACTTCACAATTCCTGACCGGATAAAACCATACCCCAACCATATCAGAAAAAATCCGCAAATACCGATGATCCCCCTGTAGACCCGGTCGCTCATCAGCCGCCGGCCGCCGGCTACTGCGCCTGCGACCGCGGAATACCAAATCAGGTCTGCCAGGATGTGTCCGGTGAAGAACGCCCCGAGGCCGGCAATGCCCAACACCCAGGCTTTTGTAATATAGGTCATGCCAATACCGGCCCACCACAAAGACCAGTAGGGGTTGGAAATGCTAACGACAATCCCAAGCAGGACAGGGCCTATCAATGCTTTCCTGTCCGTTACTTTCAAGTCAAGGGACAACGTCCCCTTCCAGGCGTTTTTTATCATGTCAAAACCCATCAAAAGCAGCAGCGCACCGCCTACAAGGCCTATTACAGCCGCAAATATCGGGTTTTGAAAAACTCTCCGGAGTCCCAGCAGCAAGCCCACTACCAAAGCCAATTCGAGTACAGCGTGCCCCAAAACAAGTAACGGCCCGGCCTTAAACCCCCGGCGGGCACTCTCGTTAATGGTTACCGTCAGCAGCGGCCCTGGCATCATGGCCCCGGAAAACCCCACCACCAGATTGGTGAAAAATATTGCGAGCAAACCCAAGACCTCTCCCCCCTGCCCGTGCTGCCGCAATTCAAAAACTACTGCAATTTTACATTAAATTGCAGCTCCGGTCAACGGAGGGTTGTTTATGCCGATTCGGTTACAGCCCCCGGCAGTCCTTTTCTTCCGGTCTCGTACCCGTTAACCACTACCTTTACTTCCCCCGTATCCGGGTCAAAAAGCAGGCCGTGAACCGGAATAGCCGCTGGGAACAGGGGATGATTCTTGATTGTTGCCACGGCTTCCCGGACGTTGTCTT
Source organism: Bacillota bacterium (assembly GCA_049324975.1). Classification (GTDB taxonomy): domain Bacteria; phylum Bacillota; class Thermincolia; order Thermincolales; family CAZWUW01; genus JBMOPI01. The sequence continues at coordinate 9,683 of JBMOPI010000042.1, read as the reverse complement.
CCGTATCTGTAAATCCGCCGATCCACTCCACCGGGTCAATTTTTGCGATTTCCTCCCGCGGGATGCCGTGTTCCAGCATACGCCGGATCAACAGCTCCCTGGGCACCATGGACATGCCGCAGTCATAGTGCCCCACCACCAGGATCTCCTTGACCTCCAGCAGATAAACCGCCGCCGCCAGGCTCCTGATGACATCATCACAGCCGGGATGGATGCGGTTGCCGGCGTTTTTGATGATCTTGGCGTCACCCCGCCGGAGGCCCAACGCCGGTTCCAAAAATTCCACCAGCCGGGTATCCATGCAGGTGAAAACAGCTACCTGTTTACGCGGTATATGGTGCATTGACCTGGCGCGTCTATGGTCATACTCACGGACAAAAAAACGGTTGGCCAGAAGTACCTCCTGTAGAATCATGAACCATCGCCCCCTACATGTAATTTATTTAATTAATTATACTACTTTTGTAGTTTTATTTACAAGCAGGGTTTGGCAAAATGAAAAGGAACGCAGCTTTGAATGCTGCGTCCCCCTATTATTATTTAATCACGTACAGTGATTCGCCTTTATATCCGTAGCTTTTCAGTAATTTGTTATTGTTGTCATAAATGTCAACCTGTATATGGCAGCCGTAATCCTTGGCCTTGGCCACAGCATCTTTCACGCCGGTTTCCTTACTAAAGGCCGCCAGGCCCTGTTTCTCCAGGTCTGCCATAGTGGGTCCGCCGGGCTGCAAAATACTGCCGCTGCCGCCGCAGCCCCCTGCACCGCCGCTGCCGCAGCCACCGGCACTGCCGCCTGCTCCCCCGCCACAGCCGCCACCGCTGCCGCCGGAGTTTGGATCCCCGGTCGCAGTATAAGCAGCATTATAATAAGCGCCAAAATACTTGCTCATCTCGGCATCCGCCTGCTGCCTGGCGTAAAATACCGTTCCAAACAGCAGTCCAACGGTAACTACGCCGATAAAGGCATAGGTGTAAATCCGGTTTTTCTTTCTAAGTTTGTCCAACTCTTCCTGCACTTCTTCCGGCACTTCAAACTCTTCAACCATGCTAGGACCTCCTTTTAAGGTTTACTGCAAGGGCCTGGGCTGCCAGTTCTTCAGCAGCGCTTCGTCAATTACCAGCTTATCACCCTCAATATTGTATTTCAGGGTTTCCGGCGGGTAGGTCATGCAGCCGCCCGATATCCCCTGTAATCCGTCCAGAGTCCACCTGGTATCACAGGCGTTACAGACCAGTTGATCCCCCTCAATCCGGAAGCTTGTACCGCTGCAAGGTTCACACAAACTGGTGGCTACGACAACATTGCCTTGCGGGGATACATATGCCAGGATCGGCAATAAATCAAATTTAGTTCCGTTATCCAGGGTAAAAGATTTCCCCGGAAAATCAAAAGTTATCATCTGCTTGTCTTTTACCGTCTTTAAATCTATTGATACTTTGCCGCCGGCAATATCCGCAGGAATTTTGGTCATCTGTAAAGTTTTGCCGGCATAACTTACTGTCCCGGCATTATATAACCCTGTATCACTTTTTGGCTTAGTAAAAAAGTAAGCAGCAGCCGCAAAAATCAAAATCCCTACTATTCCGATAACAAAATAATGCTTTGCGCCGCCCCCTTTTGTGCCTTCGCCGGTAAACCTGGCCCGTTTATCTGTTCGGCTCATCATCCCAACTCCTTTATAAAAAAATATTTAGTATAAACGTAACGTACAAATACATAATACTATATCGTAGTACTACAGTCAATAGTAAGCAGTGGTTTTTCCTGCCTTTTTTATCCCGCGGCGCGTTATACTTTCCAATGGTGTAAAGAAAAACGGGACTCGCGCTGCCGCGAACCCCGTTAATCGGACGTTCAGAAACTTATATAAACCGCAGGGCTTCCGCGGGGTCAAGCTTTGACGCCCTGGTAGCCGGGTAGATGCTGGCAAGCACGCCTATTAATGCCGCCAGGGTGACAACAGCGATGCCCATCAGCGGGTTCCATGATATGGCCAGTTTCATGCTGTCCATAAAAGGCGCCACAACAATAGCCACACCCATACCGGCCAGGTAGCCGATAATACCGCTCAGGCCGCTGACAATCCCAGCCTCCAGCAGAATGATACGCATCACATGGCTTTTCCGAAAACCGATGGCCCGGAAAATCCCGATTTCCCTGGTGCGCTCGTTTACAGATGACATCATGGTAGTCATGACGATTAATGAGCCGATTAACAGCATGATTAGCGACACCACCAGCGAGAACTTGGCAAACCTCTCCACCAGTTCCATTCTGGATTCATTGGCTTCTTTAACCTGCTTCACCCGGGCGTCAGGCAGCTGTTGCGTTATCTCCCCGATGATCCGGTTCATGGCCCCCTCGTCCCGGACGGTGTTGATCTCTATAAAACTGTATACATGTTCTTTTTTCAACAGCTTTTGGGCGGGCGCCAGTTTCATGAAGATGATGCTGTCCTCATCGGAGCCGGTTTCTCCCAACATGCCGGATATTTTGAATGCCTGTCCTTTAACAATGATTTCTTCCCCCGGCTGCTTTTTCAGGACCATGGCCAACCGGCTGCCGATCAGAACTTCGTTATCTTTTTCCGGCTGCCTGCCGCCGGTGACGATAGTCCACCAGTTTCTGATTTTAAGTTCGGCGGGGAAATCAATCCCCACCACCAGGACCTTTTTCTTATTAATTTCCGCCTTCCCCAGGACTTTCGGGGAGATGACCCTGACCTTGTCGATGTCTTTTATTTTTTTAATCTCATCAACAGCCGACTCGCGGATTTCTTTTACATCATAAGATACCCCGGAAGCCACCGTAATGCCGCCAACCGCAAAAGAAAGGCTGTTGGTTTTCGGTGTTACCGCCACCTTGAGGCCGGCTTCCTGAAACTTCTTGTTCATGCCGGCTTCCATCGCCGAAGTGATGGTAAACAGGGTGACAATGGTGGCGATGCCAAAGACCATGCCGAAAACCATGAAAATCATCTTGGTTTTGCGCCGGCGCAGGTTGTTGATGGCAATGTCTTTTAACTGCATGTCTTGAACCCCCTAAACAGCCGCGCGTTTCTTGGCAGCCTCATCGCTTTTCACAGGATCGCTTTTGTCATACCTGGCAGATGCTTCATTGTCAATCAACCCGTCACGGATAAACACCGCCCGCTGGACATGACCCAGAAATTCCGGGTTGTGGGTAACCATGATAATAGTCTGCCCTTCCTTACCCAGGGCTTTGAACAGTTCCATAATTTCCTCACCGGTCTTGGTATCCAGGGCACCGGTGGGTTCATCGGCGAAAAGGATCGGCGGGTTGTTCACGATAGCCCGGGCAATGGCGACCCGCTCCTGCTCGCCCCCGGACAGCTGGTTGGGCAGCCGGTCAAGTTTGTTGCCCAGCCCTACTTTATCCAGGACTGTCTTGGCCATCTGCAGCTGCTCTTTATTTGAACGCCGGGTAATGGCCAGGGGCAGCATGACGTTCTCGGCCGCGGTCAGGTATGGGATCAGCTGAAACTGTTGGAATACGAACCCAAGGTACTCACTGCGGAAATCAGCGCGCTTCTCAGAAGGGAGCTGGTACACCGGTATTTCGTCGATAAGCACTTCGCCCTCAGTCGGCGGGTTCATGGCGCCCAGCATGGTTAACAGGGTACTTTTGCCGGAACCGGAAGGCCCCATCAGGGCGATAAACTCCCCTTCCTCCACGGTCAGGCTGACCCCGCCCAGGGCCACCACTTTGCCTTCCCCGCCGTTATATATCTTGGTCACGTTTTTTACCTCAATCAAACTCACAGCACTCTACCCCCTCATTTAAGTCCGCGAGCAACGGTTAAATAAAACGCAGGGCCTCCACCGGATCCTGCCGCGATGCCTGGACAGCCGGGAAAAGGCTGGCCGCAAGACCGATGGCGACAGCCAGGCCGAGGGCCGCCAACCCAATAGTTGGGTCCCAGTTAATAGCCACATCCATCTGGGCAATCACCGGGGCGGCAAATTTGGCAGTAACCATACCGGTCAGATAACCGGCAAGCCCGCCGATAACGCTCACCACCGCCGCTTCCAGCAGGATAATCCCTATCACGTGGCTCTTGCGGAACCCGATAGCCCGGAAAATCCCGATTTCCCTCGTGCGTTCGTTCACCGAAGACATCATCGTAATCAGCACCACCAGCGAACCGATGGCCAGCACAATGCCGGAAACCGCCAGGGCCATGTTGGAGAAACGGTCCACGAAATCCTTCCTGGCCTGGACCACTTCCTTAATGGCCGTGGCATTGGCCTCCGGAAGCTTGTCCGAGATCTGCGCGATGATTTCCTCTATCGGGCAGGTGGCACAGAGGGCGCTCACTTCCAGGAAACTAACTTTATCCTTTTTCCCCAGCAACTGCTGGGTGGTGGCCAGGTCCATAAAAACCACTGCATCTTCCTGACCGCCCAGTTCTTTAAGCACCCCGGCCACCCGGAACTTTTTGCTGCCCAGAACCAATTCATCTCCCGGTTTTTTATTCAATTCCCGGGCTGCGTTGGAACCCAGCAGCACATCATCCGCCCGGGCGGGTTTTTGGCCGTCAATTTTCCACCAGCGCTTCATCCTGAGTTCGTTTTCCCACTGAACACCCATGACCAGTTTGTCCCTGCCGCCGGTTTTCATGGCGCCCACCAATTTCGGCGCAATGGTGGCAATGTTTTCTTTGTTTTTAATTGACCTGATTTTGGGGATAGCGGACATATCCAGCTCCCTGGCGTTGTTGGCCACATCAGCCGCGCTGACGCCGCCATAAGACAAGGACAGGTCGTCAGTTTTCGGTACTACTGTCATATTAGCCCCGATCTGGTCAAACTTGTCCGCTATTTCCCTTTCCATGGCAGTGGTTATCGTATACAAAGCCACAATGGTAGCAATCCCGATGACCATGCCAACCACCAGAAAAGCCATCTTGGCTTTCCGCCGCCGCAGGTCATTAAGAGCTATATTATAAAGTTTCATCTTTTGCGGCCACCCCTTATTTAATCTCGTATAAAGTTCCGCCCTGGTATCCGTAACGCCTGATTATTTTACCGGCGCTGTCGTAAATGTCAATCTGAATATGGCAGCTATAGTCTGTTACCCTGGCGGTAACAGGCAGGTGCCCTGCCTCTGACTGAAACCTGGCCAGGGCTATATCTGCCAGCCTTTTTAACCGGTCATCGGATACAACCTGGCGCGGGCTGCCGCAGCAGGAGCTCCCACCGCCAAAACCACAGCGTTTACTGCCATGTTCCTCTTCGGCACTGGCTTTAACCACCCGCCCCGCGCTTCTGGCGGCAGGCTGCCGGTAACTGAGGTACAGACCAACCACCGCCGTCAGTATTATACTAAAGATTATAATACAGGTCCAGATAAAAAATCTGTCTTTTTTACGCAGGCGCTGTAACTCTTCATCTGTCTCCGGCGCAATGCGGAAATCTTCCATTTTTGTCCCCCCATAGAGGGCGTAACTCTATTATTGTTGCCCCAGCGGTCTGGGCTGCCACTGCTTGAGTTTGGCCTCGTCCAGGACCAGTTTTCCGCCCTCGGCTTTGTATTCCACGATTTCCGGCGGGTATTGCGGGCAGCCGCCCTGAATACCTTTGAGTCCTTCAAGTTCCCATGTTGTCCCACAGGTATTGCAGACCAACGTGTCATTACTGATGGAAAAGGTAATCCCGCTGCAGGGTTCACACAAACTGGTGGCTACAACAACATTGCCTTTCGGGGATACATAAGCCAACAGCGGCAGGTAATCAAAAGGCGTACCGTTATCCAGATTAAAGTTCACCCCGGGAACCTCAAAAGTAACCATCTTTTTGTTTTTGATATCATCCAGATTAACGGAAACTTTACCTCCTGAAATATCCACCGGAATTTTGGTCATCTGCAGTGTCTTGCCGGCATAGCTGGTTGTTCCCACATTAACCGCCCACGCAGGCGCATCCGGTTTACGCAAGGCGAAGAAAGCGCCCACTGTCAGGATGGCAACACCCAGTATACCGATTAAAAAGTAGGTGCCGGCCTTGCTTTTGGGTTGATTTTCACTTACAAACCTGTCTCTTTTTTCGTTACGCTCCATGGAAAGTTAACCTCCTTAAAATATTGATATATCACGCAGCCCACCCTACTAATCACCGTAGTAGACAGGGGCAAAAATGCACCGGTACCCGCAGGCACCGGTTAGCAAACCAAATAAAGGATGCCTAAGGTTACGGCTGTGATTGCCGTCAGTATTACCAGAACCTTTTTCCGGTCCGAAAAGTTCAGCCCGTTATCATCGATAATCCGCTGCACCCGGTTCTCCAGCACCCCAGCTCCGCTGACAAAATGCGGATTGGGCATTACGTTGTCCAGCAGCAGCGAATCCATGAAGGTCCTGGGCGACAGGCGCCATACCTTGATCAGCGCCTGGGCAAAGGCCATGGGTTTCCGGGTCAGGCGCAGGGTAATTTCGTCGGCCGCCTGCTCTTTTTCCCGGATCAGCTCTCTGAATACCCAGAAAATAACGGGGGTAAAGAACATTAAATCCCGGAGCACAACTGTGATCCAGTTGGAAACCGCATCAGCCCGCACGATGTGTGCAACTTCATGGGCCATAACAGTCTCCAGTTCATCTTCATCCAGATGGGCCAACAATCCTTCGGAAAGGACAATTACCGGCCGCCGAAAACCGAAAGTAAAAGACCTGGCAAACCTGTCACCGGTAATAACCAGCTTTGGCGGCCGGATACCTGCCCTGCCCGCCACTTCATCCAGCAGCGCACACGCATCAGGGTACTCTCCGGGTACGGCAAAACCATATTTCCTGATTATCCGCCGGCAGGCGTACCAGCTGATAAGACTCTTGGAAACGGCGATAACCAGCGCTATGATAAATAGCGGCGTCAGCACCGTGGCCAGGAAATTACCTGCTGAACACAGCCAGTTGTTTATGATATTTAATGTTTCATGAGAAGCGTCCAGCCTGAAGTAACATTTTTTTGCTTCCAGTGACCGGAAAACCGGGTAGGCCAGAAAAGGTATCAAAAGCGGCAGGAACATCAGGTAGACCTTTGCCCCCGATTCCTGCAGCCGGAAAATTCTGACTGCCAGCTTCACCAGCAAAAAAGCAAAGAAAGTGCCAAAAAGCACATAAAGCACGAAAGGATGGACTACTTCCGAAATGAAGTAATCGTTAAACATATTTATTCAGCCCCCTTGGACCGCCTTTCTTTGATCAGCGCTTCAAGTTTGGCGATTTTTTGTTCATCTTCGTTAGACAAGCGGTCGACAAAGTGGGAAAGCGCCGGCTCAGCAAACTCCTCCAGGAGGCCGTCCAGTACTTCGCTTACCACCCTGTGGGCAAACTCCTGCTCCGAAACAGTGGGCCTGTAAACATATGCATTACCGACCTGCTCTTTTTCCAAAAGCTTTTTTTCGGCCAGCCGGCCCATGATGGTCATGACGGTAGTGTAAGCAATCTCCCTCTGCAGGCGCAGTTTCTCATAAACATCCCGGACTGTGGATTTGTCTTCCCGCCAGATAATTTGCATGATGTCAGCTTCCAGGTCGCCGAGAACCTTGCGCAAACCATCTTTATGGGGTTTAAAGTCAGAAATGATCTGTTTGAAAAACATCCTAATCCCCCCTTTGACCCGTACTAACGTTAACTATATGATACTACTTTCAATTACTACAGTCAATAGTAGAAATATGGCTTTTGGGGGGATGGTGTAAAATCCTCATGACGGTGCTCCGTTTCGCAGTCCCGCTAATACTCCGCCCGGAGAAAAAGGTCTGTTCTGTGTTTACAGTAAGAATGCGGGAACCAGCCAGACTCTTTTTCTCCTCGCTCCGTAAAGCGGGACTAACTCACTACGCTATAGAGAGTCTTAACGGCGTAATACGCCGGTTAGACTCTCTTATACTGCGCTGACTGTAATAATAATACAACGCAGTGAATGTCATTCGGATTTTACACCATCCCCCCCAAAACTATCATATTAGCTTAATTATTGCAATAAATCATATATGTAAGACCGTTTTTCAAGGAGGTAGTATATTTGATAACTTTGTTAAAGTTCTCGGCGGGGGTGGCCCTGCTGCTTTTTGGCATGCAGTTCATGAAAACCGGACTGGAAAACGTGGCCCAGCGGCGGATGCGCAGCACCCTGCAGACCCTGACCCGTACCCCCCTGACCGGCGCCCTGGCCGGGACCGTGATTACCGCACTGGTGCAGAGCAGCACCGCCGTCACCGTAATTACCATCGGCCTGGTGAACGCTGGGATTATCAGTTTCTATCAGGCGGTAGGTATCGTGTTGGGAACAAATATCGGGACCACCGTCACAGCCCAGCTTATCTCCTTCAGGTTTGAGGACCTGGCCCTCCCGGCCATCGGCCTCGGAGCTATCATTATGACCTGGTCCCGGCGCAAAGGCTGGCGTTACCTTGGCCAGTCAATTGTCGGTTTCGGCATCGTTTTTCTCGGTATCGCCACCATGTCCCATGCCCTGACCCCCATGAAAGACTCGCCCCTGTTCCTGCGTGCCCTCTCCGCCATGAGCGTTTCGCCATTACTGGGGGTATTGGCCGGTACCGTTTTTACCGCCCTTATTCACAGCAGCGGCACCACCACCGGGGTAGTCATTGCCCTCGCCCACCAGGGGATGATTGACCTGCCGGCGGCTATTGCCGTCATTTTCGGCAGCAATATAGGCACCTGCATCACCGGTGTTATCGCCAGTATCGGCAGTTCGGTCAACGCCAAACGGGTAGCTGTCTCTCACGTAATGCTGAACGTTATCGGAGTGCTGTTGTTTTTGCCCTTTTTATCCCCCTTTAGCGCCCAGATTGCCCGGACAGACCCGGTATTGGCCCGCCAGGTGGCCAATGCCCATACCGTCTTCAACATCATCAGCAGCGTGGTTGTCCTGCCTTTTGCCCGGCAGTTCGCCAATCTCATTGTTAAAATGGTGCCAGGCGGAAATAGATGCGATTAATTTGCTATCCGGCCGGGAATCATTTACAATAGTGGTTGGATAAGAAACTGCTTACTAACAAAACGGAGGGACATATATGCACCTGGAAGCCCTGGAAAAAGTCATGGCCATTGCCCGGAAAAACCCGAAGATCCTGCTGGGATCCGGGTATTACCAAAAAATCAGCACCAGGCTCGGTATTGAAACCGAAAACAACGGTGACAAAATGGTTTTTCGCGCCGACGGCAAAGAAATAACGGCGCAAGTCATCACCCCGGAAAACTGCCGGGAATATAAATGCATTGTTAAAGAAGGTAAAGACGGCATCCCTGTTGCCGAATTTGTCAGAATTCTGGTCAGGCTGCTGACCGGCAGTGATGTCCCCCCGTCACCATACCCCGGCATGGGGCAAACCGCTGAACATAATGTCAGAGAAGGCCTTCCCAGGCTGGAAGAAAAATTTAATCTTAAATAAAAAACCACAGAGTTCACAGAGGACACAGAGAAATTATAAAAAACAATTAATTCTCTGTGTCCTCTGTGAACTCTGTGGTTAATTTTTTTTTTGTTAATCCACTTTAAAATGCCGTACCATGTTTCTGAGTTCTTCGGCAAGCTGGGTTAAAATTGTGGCGGAAGCTGCCACTTCCTGAATTGACGCCGTCTGCTGCTCGGTGGCCGCGGCCACTTCCTCGGCGCTGGCCGCAGTTTCCTCGGAA
>JBMOPI010000041.1:0-13045 GCA_049324975.1 Bacillota bacterium | reverse complement strand
TATTATACCATTTAATGGCAAACCGAACAAGTGTTTTGTGTTGGTTGGAAGAATTTTTTACGAAAGCAGGAAATGGCATTCATCCCCCACTTTGGAAGTGGGGGTCTTCTGCCTAGCAAGGATAAATATATTATATCAAGAAAATAACCACGTTGAAACGTGGTTATCGTAAAATATCTGATGGGATTTGCCCCCGTATTTCAGGAATCAGGGTCATTAATGTGTCAAAACTTAACCCGACATCCTGTAAACTGCTCAAATCAAGAAAGTAGTCCCGTTCGTTGCCTAGCCCGTAACCGGCAGAAACCGCCACGGCATTGGCCAGATGGACTATCTGCGTGATCATCAGATGTTCACTGTCCGGTTTGGGTTTATGGTGGCCGGCGATAGGCTCCTTAAGAATATCCGGCAGGTTCCATTTTTCGGCCAGCATTTTGCCCAGTTGGGCATGGTCAATGCCCAGAACCTCAGTCTCGGCCCGAATCAGGTTTATCTCTTCGGTATTGGTTTTCTCCACTACCATGGTGTATTCGTCCTTTAAAAAGTTCATCATTACCAATTTGCCTATGTCATGCAGCAGTCCTGCCAGAAATGCCTGTTCAGTCATTGGAAATCCGGTTTTACGGGCGATTATTTTCGCCGCCGTGGCACAGGCGACAGAATGCTGCAATACCTTGACGGCTGAAAGGCCCTTGACACCGGCGCCCTGACCAAAAGCCCGGAAGGCGGAAATTCCAATAGCCAGCGTACGTATTGTTTCCATACCTAATATAGTAACCGCTTCCGTCAGCGTGGAAATCCGTCGCGGCAGACCGTAATAGGCGGAATTCACCAGCTTTAGGATCTTACTGGTTAATACCTGGTCCCGGCTGATGACCTCACAGACCTTCTGGGCAGGAACTTCCAGGTTATCGGTCATTTCAATTACCCTGTTCGTCACTACCGGCAGTGAAGGCAGTTCATTAATTTTTTTCAATACATTGGCCAATGCCAGCTGATCCATATGCTTTCTCCTTGTGTGTCTATTTTAAATGATATTTATTACAATATCTTTAGTATTCTAGAAAATCCTATATTTTCCTCCGTAGATTTCGACAATTTTATCCCGCAGGAAATTATATTTATCCGTCGAAAAGTACCCGGAAGACTTCCTCCCCGATGATATACCGGGACTCGGTTACCTGGATGACGCCTTTGTGATAAATGAAGTGTGGGAAAAGGTTTATTCGGAAATGAAAATTTCTCGTTAAAAGAGCGTATGGACAGTTCCATACGCTCTTTGTCAATTCACTATTTTGTTCTGATTTGTTATAACTGGTCGGGCTAGCGGGATTCGAACCCACGGCCTCTACCACCCCAAGGTAGCGCGCTACCAAACTGCGCCATAGCCCGACGCAAAATTTATTATACAATAACAGAGTACATTTTGCAAGGGTATTGTATTTCCCCTAACACCTTATTTTCTGGAAACCTGTATAGCATCAAGAAAAGCCCCCAGGATTTTCTTCATTTTGGCGAATATGTTTATTTCATCACTTCGAGAGCCCTCGCACCAACCGGGTTGGGATCCAGGTCCAGTACCCTGGACTGGATTCCGGCCTCCCAGAACGTATCTTTCATCACCTTGGCCACCGGGCCGGCATTCCGGTCGCAAAAAGCGATCAGCGTTGGTCCGGCGCCACTTAAGGCCACACCTTTGGCCCCGGCCAGCCGGGCAGCGGCAAAAACCTTCTTCATCCCCGGCACCAGGTTGGCCCGGTAAGGTTGGTGCAGCCGGTCTTCCATAGCTGTGCTGAGCATGCCGAAATCGCCTTTGATGAAGGAAGCCACCAGAAGCGCCGCCCTGCTGATATTAAATACTGCATCCTGTACAGAAACACTCTGAGGCAGCACCTCGCGGGCCAGTTTTGTGGGCAGGGCAAAGTCAGGAATGGCCACCACACATTTTAACCCGGCCGGGGGATCAATCTTACAGTACTTTACTTCACCTTCAACCAGCGTACTGACCACAAGGCCGCCTATCAGGGCGGGGGCGACATTATCCGGGTGACCTTCTATCGCCGCGGCAATATTCAGGATGTCTTTGTCGCTAAAGGGACTGCCGGCGATGATATTTGCCCCTACCAGCCCGCCTACTATTGCGGCGGCGCTGGATCCGAGCCCCCGGGCCAAGGGGATGTTATTGATCAGCCTGATGCGCAGCCCTTTGGGATTGTATTTGGCCTCCTGAAAAACCCGGGTGGCGGCCAGATAGACGATGTTGCTCTGGTCCCGGGGAATTTTATCGGCCCCGTCCCCTTCTACTTCAATGTTGCTTCCGCCGGTTGTTTCTTCTATTTCCACCACGTTATAAAGCTTCAGGGCCATGCCGAGGGTGTCAAACCCCGGCCCCAGATTGGCCGTAGTAGCCGGAACCTGTACACGTACCATGGTCATCCTCCACTTTTCAACTGCCTTCTACTTACAAATCAACCCTCTACCCTGATGACATTACTTACCTCTTCTACTATAGACAATCCGGCAATGATTTTCAAGGCATCTTGAATATTTCTTTCCAGCACGTCATGGGTAACCCAGACAATTTCCGCAATATGCTCAATATTCCGTTTCTGGATTACGGACGCCAGGCTGACCTCCTGGTTGCCGAAAACGCTGGCAATAGCTGCCAGCACACCGGGCCGGTCAAGGACCTTTAACCGTACATAGTATTTGGAACGGCTGTCGCCCATGTCCTTGATCTTCTTATGGTCATAACATGTGCAGCCGATCCTGCCCCGCACCCCTTTTAAAATATTCCGGGCCGCGTTAATAACATCGCCCGTTACGGCGCTGGCAGTAGGCAGTTCCCCGGCGCCCCGGCCGTAAAACATGACATCCCCCACCGCATCACCGCGGACAAAGATGGCGTTAAAAACATCGTTTACCGAAGCCAGGGGGTGTTCCGCCGGGATCAGTGTCGGGTGTACCCTGACCTCGATTTCGCCGTCCTGTTCCTTACCGATGGCCAGCAGTTTCACGGCGTAATTCAGTTCTTTGGCATATTCTATGTCCCGGGCCGTAATCTTGGTGATGCCTTCCACATATACATCGTCAAAGGACACCCTTGTGTTAAAAGCGATGGAAGCAAGGATGGCCAGCTTCCTGGCGGCGTCCAGGCCGCCCACGTCGGATGTGGGGTCGGCTTCGGCATATCCCTTGGCCTGGGCCTCTTTTAAGACATCAGCGTAATTGCATCCCTCTTCACTCATCTTGGTCAGCATATAGTTAGTAGTACCGTTAACAATACCGTAAATGGCTTCAATCCGGTTGGCGGCCAGGTCTTCCTTAAGCGGCCTGATAATGGGGATACCACCGCCGACACTGGCTTCAAAGAGCAGGTCAACCCTGTTGGCCTCAGCAAGTTCATAGAGTTCCCGCCCTTGTATGGCCAAGAGGTCTTTGTTGGCCGTAACCACGCTTTTGCCGGCCTGGAGGGCAAGGCGGATGAATTTACCCGCCGTTTCGATGCCGCCCATGACTTCCACCACGATTTGTATCTCCGGGTCATCCATGATTTCTTCCACGTTTTCGGTGATTATTTCAGCCGGCACCCCGGCGGCTTTGGCTTTTTCAAAATCGCGCTCCAACACCTTTATGATTTCAATGCCGGCGCCACACTTTTTCCTGATGTCGTCCTGATTCCCGGTGAGTACCTTCCATACCCCTCCGCCTACGGTACCGCAGCCCATAAGACCTACTTTGATGATTTGCCCGTTCATTTTTACATCGCCCCCAATAAAAGTTTTATAAGCTAATTCTGTCCTACAACCTCGACCTTCTTAACGCCCTTGATCAGGCTTAAGGCGTCCAGCAGGGTCTCCACCGATACGGTCATGCCCGAAGTGTCGATGGAAATGGCGGCATTAGCCATGCCCTGAAGCGGCAGCCCCTGGTTAATGGTAAGGATATTGCCCTGCTCGGCAGCCACCGTGTTGAGGACAGTGGATAAAACTCCGGACCGGTGTTCCAGCAGCAGTGAAACGGTCACAATACGGTTATGTACGGCCCTGTAAAAGGGGAATACACCTTCTTTATATTTATAAAAGGCGCTCCTGCTCAATCCCGCCCGTTCCACCGCTTCATTGACCGTCTCCGCCTCACCCCGGGCCAGCAGTTCCTTGGCCAGGGCTGTTTTTCTGATGGCCTCCGGCAGGATATCACTTAAAACTATATAGTATTTTTTTGTATCACTGCCAGTCATTCTACCACCTCATTATGTCCTTGTTTGGTGGATATTTATCCATCCATCGCGGACTTGACATGAATTAATTATAACACCCGGGGGAACATTTGACAATAGGAAAACCCGGTCTTTTTCGACCGGGCCTTCCTTAAGCCTGCTTCTGGCGCAACGCTTCCCCACAGGCATCAATCCGCTTTTTCAAAGCTTCAACTTCCGCTTCATACTTTTTTACTGTTGCCCCGGGGAGGTGATACCCCTGCTGGGACAGTATAAACATCCTTTCTTCTTCCACTTCTTCCAGTTCATCCTTAAGCTTTGGCAAAAGCTTTTCCAACTCCTCCACCGGTTTTTTCAGGTACTCGTCAAGCATACCTCATACCTCCTTATTGATTTTTTAAGACAGGTTCATTTTTAAAAAAGGCAAACTTCTCAGAGACCTTCCCATACCAGGCAGCCGCCTGCACCTGGATAATAAAGGCCAGGGTGACTATAAGCCCGGCCTTGGGGCCGAAAGTAGTTACCGCTACCCCCAGCGCAATGGAGAGGTTGCGCATAACAGTCCCGTAAACCAATGCGATACCGTCCGGCTTGGTAAAAAACGCGCGGCCAACAACAGTGCTTAAAACAAAATTCAACAGGTAGAAAATCAGCAGCACTGCCAAACCCTGCACAATTACTTCCGGGGCAGACATAATCATCCTGGCTTTCATACTGATGCTTGAGAAAATTACAAAGAGCATGGACCAGATACTGGCGCTGGGCAATACGGGTTTAATCTTTTCCTGAAACTCCTTGATAGTAAATTTTCTCATCAGCAGCCGGTAAGAGATATTACCCAGCAATAACGGGAGAAAAACAACTACGGCAATGGTGGTAAAAATCTGGGCAACATTGACAGGAACCATTTTACCCACCATTAAAAGCAGGTACCAGGGGGCCAGGACTGACCCGGCAATCAGCCCCACAGCGGTCATCTTGATTGCGGCCGGGGCATTCCCTTTGTGGATAATGGTCCAGGAAATGGTCATACCGCTCGTTGGCAGCAGCGACGCCAATGCCAAACCGGCAAACATCTGCGGTTCTTTAGCCAACATAACCCAGCCCAGGCTGTAGGCCAGTGCCGGGATTACAGCAAAATTAAGGAGCATAGCCGTTATCACGACCTTAAAATGAGACAGGTCAAAGGCTTCTTTGACTTTAAAGCCGATCATGGTCGGGTAAATCATTAAAAAGGTGGCAAATAAAATATAATCTTTCAAAAAGGTCGTATCAAAAAGGTACCCCACTGTAAATCCTGCCGCCAGGACCGCCGGAATAGCCAGGGCCAGGTTTTTTGCCGGCAGGTGAAGGATTCTTTTTAACATTTCCATATCCCCTTCCGCATATACCCCCCTCGGGTATTTGCTTTAATTATATTGTCCTGTTTTAATAATGTCAATAGACGAAAGAAAAAAATCGGCTAAATCAGCCGATTAATTAAATGATTATACAGATTAAACCGCCGCTGCCGTCATTGACGATGCGCTGCAGGGTCTCCTGAAGTTTGGCCTGGGCGTTTTCCGGCATCCGGTGCAATTTGTTCTGAATGCCTTCCCTGACCAGATCATGCAGGGATTTGCCAAAGATATTGGACTCCCAGATCTTCTTGGGGTTTTCCTCAAACTCGTTCAGCATATAGCGGACAAGCTCCTCACACTGCTTCTCGGTCCCGATAATCGGGGTAATCTCGGTAGTGATATCCGCCCTGATGATGTGCAGCGAAGGCGCACTGGCCTTTAACCGGACACCGAAACGGCTGCCCTGCCGGATGAGTTCAGGTTCTTCCAGGTTCATCTCGTCCAGGCGCGGAGTGACCACACCGTATCCGCTTTCTTTCACCTCCAGCAATGCCGAGGAGACTTTGTCAAACTCCCGCTTGGCAACACTTAAATCTTTCATCAGGCGCATAAGAGTATGCTCGCCCTCGATTTCAAAACCGCTGACTTCCTGCAGGATCTGATAAAACATGCCTTCTTCGGCGTCCATATCAATCGTGGCTGTACCTGTACCCATATCCATGGAATGCAAGCTGACTTCACCTACAAAGTCAAAACCGGCCAGTTTTTCAATGGCGCCGTCAATATCCCGCAATCTATATACGCCTTTAACGGTTTCCCGCACAGCTTCTTCAAATTTGGCCCGCAGCCAGTGTTTGCCGTCCAGTTCCTCAACCCATTTCGGCAGGGTGATGTTTACCTCGTTAACGGGGAATTCGTAAAGAATCTCTTCCAGGATATCGAGAATGTCTTCATGACTCATTTCTGCCACATCCATGGCCAATACAGGCACGTCGTATGCTTCCTGCAGCGACTGGGCCAGCTCCTGGGTTTCGGGGGCCTTGGGTTTGATGGAATTAAGAACAATAATAAATGGCTTATCAATTTCCTTCAGTTCGTCAACTACCCGTTCCTCGGCAGGCAGATAGTTTGCCCGGGGAATGTCTGTGATGGTGCCATCGGTGGTAATAACCAGACCTATGGTGGAATGGTCGGTAATAACTTTTCTGGTACCTATTTCAGCGGCTTCCTGGAATGGCATTTCATCGTCTGACCAGGGCGTGCGCACCATTCTGGGTCCTTCGTCCTCTTCGTATCCCAAAGCTCCCTCAACGGTATAACCCACACAGTCAACGACCCTCATCCTGACCTTAAGGCTGCTTGAAACAGGGATCTCCACTGCTTCGGCAGGTATAAATTTGGGTTCCGTGGTCATAATAGTCCTGCCGCCGCCGCTCTGAGGCAGTTCATCCCGGCTTCGCTCACGGTCATGTACGTTTTTAATATTAGGAATCACCAAGAGTTCCATAAACCGCTTGATGAAAGTGGACTTACCTGTCCTTACGGGCCCTACGACACCTAAATAGATGTCACCTCCCGTACGCTCGGCTATGTCTCTGAAGATGTCGAGCTTTTCCAACGCACACACTCCTTTCTAATTATCTATATAAATGACTTGTGTCATTGTTGTTGCCGGGACATCCCTCCTCTGCAAGGAACATGGAATCCTGAAAAAATAAAAATGATTGCGGATTGTGAAGTATTTCCAGTGGCCATACATTAACATTATATATATATGAGACCAACCCCCTAATATGACCGATTACATAAAAAAAGTGCGGCCTTGGCCACACTTTTTTCGATATTACCAACTCTTGAATTCAGCCTCTACTACTTCTTCCATCTCATGGGTCTTGCCGCGCATCATCAGGTTGGTTACAGCCTCAAGCGGGTTAAGCCCTTCAAACAGCACCCGGTAGGCCTGCTCCGTGATAGGCATGGTGACCTGATGTTTTTGCGCCAGCTGATAAGCAGCCCGGGTAGTGCGGAACCCTTCCACGACCATCTGTACACCGGCTATGGCATCTGCCACATTTTTACCCCTGCCGATTTCCATGCCGGCCCGGCGGTTCCGGGAGTGCATGCTGGTACAGGTTACCACCAGGTCGCCGACTCCGGCCAGCCCGGCAAAAGTCAGGGGCTTTCCGCCCAGGAACACCCCCAGGCGGGAAATTTCAGCCAGGCCGCGGGTTATCAGCGCCGCTTTGGCATTGTCTCCATATCCTAACCCGTCGGATATACCCGTACAGATGGCAATAACGTTTTTGAGGGCGCCGCCGGTCTCTACCCCGGCAACATCAGGATTGGTATAAACCCTGAACCGCGGTGTCATAAAGAGGTCCTGCACGGCTTCCACGACTACCCGCCGGGTGCCGGCCACCACCACGGTGGTGGGGATATCCCTGCCGACTTCCTCAGCGTGACTTGGACCGGTGAGGATAGTAAACCGCTCCTGCATCGGCTCCGGCATCTCCTCGGCAAAAACCTCCGACAGGCGGAGGAGTGAACCCTCTTCCAGGCCTTTGGCCGTGTTCACTACTGTCAGCCCTTCTGTTATAAACGGACGGATAAGCCGCAAAGTTTCCCGGAAAGCGTGTGAAGGCACCCCCATTACAATAAACCCGGCGTCTTTTAAAACCTCCTCAATATCTGTAGTTACAGAAACCGTACCCGGAACTGTTACCCCAGGCAGGTATTTCCTGTTTTCCCGGGCAGTGTTAATTTCACTAACAACCTCTGCCCGGCGGGCCCACATCTGTACGGGCAGGCCTTTTTTCCCCAACAACACAGAAAGGGCCGTGGCCCAACTGCCCGCCCCGAGAACAGCTACCTTCCCCTCCAAAACAAATACCTCCTATTTAGGTGCGGCCTTCTGGCCGATTTTATATTCCTGTCCTGCCAACAGGCGCCTGATATTATCCCGGTGCCTGTAAATTACAAATACTGCCGCAGCCAGACCAAAAACAATCATTGGTGCGGATTTGCGTAAAATTACCATGGATACAGGAACAATTATGCCGGCTGTAATTGAAGCCATAGAAACGTACCTGGTGACAGCCAGCATCAATAACCATGTTGCCGCGGCAATGCCGCCGATTTCCGGCGCTAACACGAAGAGTACCCCGGCGCCGGTGGAAATCAGCTTGCCCCCTTTAAACTTCAGAAAAACGGAATAACTGTGACCGAGCATGGCAGCGACACCGCAAATAATACCCCAATTTTCTCCGCTTATGTATTTACCGAGATAAGCCGCCAGAGCGCCTTTACCTATATCCCCTACCAGCACAACGGCCGCCGGACCTTTGCCGGCAGTGCGCAAAACGTTGGTAAACCCGATATTGCCGCTGCCGTGCCGGAGAATGTCCAAGCCCTTCCAGTATTTACAGGTAATGTACCCTACCGGAATAGCTCCCAGCAGGTAACTTATCAATACCGCCAGAAACCGCAAACTGCTCTCCCCCTAATCTTCTGAGCGTTTCCTGATCACCAGGCGAATAGGCGTCCCTTCAAAACCGTAGGTTGACCGCAGCTGGTTTTCCAGGTAGCGTTCATAAGAAAAATGCATCAGCTCGGGATCATTTACAAATACGATAAATGTCGGCGGCTTAACCCCGCCCTGGGTAATATATAAAATCTTCAGGCGCCGGCCCTTGTCGGTGGGCGGCGGGTTTATCCGGACAGCTTCCTGGATAAGGTCATTCAGGTTGCCGGTGGCAATCCTCATGGCATGCTGCTCGGCAACATAATTAATAAGTTCAAGAACTTTAGGTACCCGCTTTTTGGTCAGGGCGGAAACAAAAACTGTCGGAGCATACTGGGTAAAACCCAGTTCTTCCCGGATGCGTTCAATGTATTTTAACATAGTTTTATCGTCTTTTTCTACCAGGTCCCACTTGTTGACCACAATTACCATGGCTTTTCCCGCTTCATGGGCGTAGCCGGCGATTTTTTTGTCCTGTTCGGTAACGCCCTCATGAGCGTCAATCACCATCAGCACCACATCGGAGCGGTCCACCGCCCTCAGGGAACGGATTACACTGTACCGTTCCGCCGGCTCGTCAATCCTGCCCTTGCGCCGCATACCGGCGGTGTCAATCAGGAGATAGATTCTGTCATCGTGGGTAAATTTTGTGTCAATGGCATCCCTGGTAGTGCCGGGGATATCGCTGACTATCACCCGTTCTTCCCCCAGCATGGCATTTACCAGAGATGATTTGCCGACATTGGGCCGGCCGATGACGGCCACCTTGATGATATCTTCATTCTCATCTTCCTGTTGATAGGCCGGCAAATGTTCTATCACCTTATCCAGCAGGTCGCCCATGTTCATACCGTGGCTGGCTGACACCATTATGGGTTCACCCAGGCCCAGTTTGTAAAAATCATAAATATCAGCGCCGGCCGTAAAGTTTTCAACCTTATTGGCCACCAGTATAACCGGCCGGCTGGTTTTACGCAGGACTCTGGCCACTTCCTCATCAGTAGCCGTCAGGCCTTCCCGGGCATCAACCACAAATAAAACAACATCGGATTCTTCAATAGCCAGCTTGGCCTGGTAGTAGATATGGTCCGCTATGGTGTCAGGGATGTTTTTGAATTCGATACCGCCCGTATCCACAACGGTAAACTCCCGGCCCAGCCACTCGGCATCCTTATATATCCTGTCCCGGGTGATTCCTGGTTTATCTTCGACAATAGCCACCCGTCCTCCTGCTATCCTGTTGAATAAAGTCGACTTACCTACGTTTGGCCGGCCGACTATGGCCACAATAGGTTTTGCCAAAGCCCGTACCCCCTTAGTCTAACAATTTATTAATAAAATCACGGGCGCCCTGGTCCAAATCCACAACCTCTACCCGGGTCCCTAACTGCTCTGCCAACCGGCCGGGCGTCATGCCGTCAAGAAAAACCTCCTGGTCCCGTTTAAACATTACCGATGGTATTAACACCAGATCTCCCAGGTCCTGCCCTTTCAACCCGGCGACAACATCCTGACCGGTGAGCAGCCCGGCAACAGTGACTGTCTCCCCGAAAAACCTGTTTATTATAGGTTTTACCACTATCGTAAGGTTATGCAACCTGTTTAGCCGCTCCGCCACCGGTTTCAGCACCATAGCCCCGGATACGCCGGTAACAAGGGTAACCCTTTTGGGGGCAGCCAGCCCTTCAGGCAAACGGGCGGCTTCTGCGTAAAAGCTGTCATAAAACACCCGGGTTAAGCCTACACCGTTCTCCAATTGAGGAAAACCGGCATAAAACTCGGCAGGCGGTATTTCCGCCCCGGCCAGCAGGTAGATTTCATCAGCCAGGTAAACCAGAGCCTCTCCGTACTGGTTTTGATTTCTATCCTGATATGGCCTTACCCGGGCAATCAAACCCCCGGCTTCATCCGGTGTAACCATATGCAGTGCCGGCAGGTCAGCCCTCACTTTGGTCAACCCCACCGGGACTACGGCAATGGACAGGACAGCCGGCCATAAAGAGGCCAGGTCACTGATAGTCCGGTCAAGTTCGGCGCCGTCATTATAGCCCGGGCAAAGGACAATCTGGGTGTGGAAAGAGATCCCGCCGACGGCCAGCTGTCTCAACTGGTCCATGATTTTACCGGCATTCCTGCTCCCCAGCATCCGCTGCCGCAGTTCCGGGTTGGTAGTGTGCACAGAGACATAGAGGGGCGACAGTCTTAAACGCAAAATCCTCTCCATATCGGCGGGTTTTAGGTTAGTCAGGGTTACAAAGTTTCCCTGCAAAAAGGACAAACGGTAGTCGTCATCTTTTATATAAAGGGTTTCCCGCATCCCCACAGGCATCTGATCGACAAAACAAAAAACACACTTGTTGGCGCAGGGCCGGATACGGTCAAAAGTAGCCTCGGCAAAGGTTAAACCCAGGTCTTCGTCTATATCCTTCTCTATTTCTATGTCCCAGATTTCGCCGTTATTTTTTACTATTTCCAATTCAATGTTTTCGTCAGCGGAGAGAAAACGGAAATCAATCAAATCCTGGAGCGGCCGGCCGTTGACAGCCGTGATGACGTCCCCCGGCTCAATCCCCACCTCTTCTGCTATCCCGCCCGGTTCAACGGTTTCCACCCGGGCGCCCCCGGTTGCCATTTTTACCACCCCATTCCATCCTATCTCACATTATGTACTACCGGCCCCGGGAAGTCAAGCAGCACCAATAAGTCAAAAAATAAATAGGGTAACTATACCCTATTCTTAACCTGCTCAACAACTTCAAGCAAATCCCCATACCTTTTTCTAATTCCATGAACACACATTTTTTCTCCAACCTCTTTTATATTTAGGTGCATTGCAAAAAAGCTGCCCAGCCTGATCCAGCCGGTGGCCAGGTGGGCAGCGTCCACCACCAGGTAGTCCCCCGGTTTACTGTTATACACCCTGTCAAAAACATCTTCGACGGCTTTTTTCATCATTTTGTGCTCGGCGGCCACACCCACTGTAAAAACTTCATGGCCTTTTTCATCTATCCCTACAAATACAGGTTTTCCAAGCACATAATCCAACCGTCGGAATTCCCGGAACAGCTTATGCATTTCATATTCTGACGGAGGCCGGTCCGGGGAGAGCCTGCCCACATGTATCCCGGCCGCAACCAAAGCCGTGTGCAGGCCGGTGGGACAGAGATAAAATATTTTCATCTGTCAACAATCCCCTTAATTTAAAAATGCAGCCCCGGCCGTCATCTTCACCTGATGGACCAGGCTGACAATTTTCAGGTAAGAATATCGGATACCCGTTAGCACAACCGGCCGGCCGATTTTTATCACGCCCAGACGCCTCGAAGTATATCCACCGAATACCATCTTCCAGTTTACATAGGGCATGACATTAACCAGTCGGATCTCACCGACCGGCCGGTCCAATATTCCGGTGACGCCGGTGACCATGTTTTCAAATATCTGAGCGGCATTACGCCTGCCGGCCACATAAATCTCACGGTTATCTTCATCAATGCCCAACAGGCGGATATGACCGTGGTCTTTGTTTGTCTGTTGATCGAAAAGCGGCAGGGATGCGATCATGTCTTCCGAAGGGATGCGGTCTGTCGGCAGCCAGCCAAGGTGAACGGCGGCGGCCGTAACCGATGAATGGGCCCCACCATAACAATGATAGATTATCTTCATAGTATCTCCTCAGTGTTTGACGATAATATACACCCCGTTCCCCAGGTCATGGACCATAGCCCGCAAAACCTTGGCCAGGGTTTGGGCAATCTGGGCCTGTTCTTCTTGGGTTTTGGCAAAAAATATCGGGACGTCCCCCCCGACATTAGTGTCATCTATGGTCACTACAGCCATTAATTCCTCGTTCATAAAAAAACCCCGTTAAAACTTTAGTCAGCTGCAATCCTACCGGCTTTAGTCTTCAAAGGCGAGCGTTGGGCGCTTTCCAGCACAGGCACCCGTTCAACGGTGGCAATCAGG
>JBMOPI010000040.1:0-13063 GCA_049324975.1 Bacillota bacterium | reverse complement strand
TACCAAGGGCGGCGCCGCCCTTTCGGTCAAAGCGGTTACCGGTAAGCCCATAAAGTTTGCCGGTATGGGTGAAAAACTGGATGCCCTGGAGCCTTTTCATCCGGACCGGATGGCCTCACGAATCCTCGGTATGGGCGATGTACTGACCTTGATTGAGAAAGCCCAGGCTAATTTTGACGCCGAAAAAGCCCTGGAAATGCAGAAGAAACTGAAGACCCAGGAATATACGCTGGAAGATTTTATGGAACAGATGCAGCAGGTCAAGAACATGGGGCCACTGGACAGTATCCTGGGCATGATTCCCGGTTTCAGCGGGGCCAAACAGTTAAAAAACCTGCAGATAAATGAAAAAGACATGGTGCATGTTCAGGCCATAATCCAGTCCATGACGCCGGAAGAACGCCGCAAGCCCCAAATCATCAAAGACAGCCGCAAGAAGCGGATTGCCCGCGGCAGCGGCACCAAGGTTTCTGATGTCAACCGGCTGTTGAAACAGTTTGAAGAAACCAAGAAAATGATGAAACAACTGACCGGCATGGAAAAAGCCATGAAAAAAGGCGGAGGCTTCAAACTCCCCTTTTTCAAATAAAGCATAAAAATCTGCATATTGGTAGATTCTTATAAGGAGGTGAAATAAATGGCAACAAAAATCCGTTTACGTAGAATGGGCGCCAAGAAAGCCCCTTTTTACCGGATTGTTGTGGCGGATTCCCGGTCACCGCGGGACGGCCGGTTTATTGAAGAAATCGGTTACTATGATCCCTGCAAGGATCCTGCCGTGATTAATGTTAATGACGAAAAAGCTGTAGATTGGCTTAAGAAGGGCGCCCAGCCTTCTGAGACCGTGAAAGCGTTATTTAACAAGGCCGGGGTTTACGACAAGCTGTCTGTTCAGAAGTAAGGCATGAACTCCCAAGGGGGTGCTTACATGAAGGATTTACTGGTACTTCTCGCCAAGTCCCTGGTTGATAACCCGGATGAGGTTGATGTAAATGTTGTGGAGAATGACAGATCCCTGGTGCTGGAACTAAAAGTTGCCCCCGATGACATGGGTAAAGTCATCGGCAAACAAGGGCGGATTGCCAAAGCAATACGCACTGTGATAAAGGCTGCTTCTGCCAGGGAAGGAAAAAAGGTTGTAGTAGATATTATTTAACAGACCGGGGCTTAATAAGCCCCTTTCTACTATTTTAAAAACGTCTTCCGTCAGGGAGGAAGTTATGGAAAGTATTAAGATCAAAAGGCCGGTAATCGTTAAGGTTAAGGTCACGGATAGTTTTAAAAACCGGATGGCCAAAGAACTGCAGGAAGCCATAAAAAAAATTGAAACCGAACTGCAGCACCTGGAGTTTCAGTCAAAAAGGATGATCGCTGAACTGGAAAAACGGAACCCGCCCGGCATTCCGGCGGCAAAACAGCACCTGGAACAGAAAATCCAGAAGCGGCTGCAGGCCCGCCAGAACCTGACTGAACAGTTAAAGAACATTGGCAAACTTGCCAATGGCGCCGAGGTCGTCCAGGGCACTTTGGACAGTTACACCGAGCTCAGGGTTGGCGATGACTGGAATGAGATTATGGGCGTGGAAGTTGTGGTTTGCGACGATAAGATTATAGCCATCAGAAACCGGGTTGGGGATAAGAATGAAGCCAAATAAAGATGAACAGATCATCATTGGGGAGATAGTCAACACCCAGGGTCACCTTGGCGAAGTACGGGTCTGGCCCACAACTGATTTTCCGGAAAGATTCAGGGAACTGAAAGAAGTTTATATTAATGCAGGTGGGAAATTAACCACCTATCACATTGAACGGGTCCGTTATCACAAGCAGTTTGTGATTGTCAAGTTTACCGAAGTGCCGGACATGAACAGCGCGGAGGCTTTAAAAGGCGCCCTGCTGCAGATTGACCGGGAAGCCCTTATTCCTCTGCCGGCAGATACGTACTATCTTTTTGACATTATCGGATTGAAGGTTTTTACTGATGCGGGGGATAACCTGGGCACCATTACGGATATTATTCAGACTGGCGGCAATGACGTCTATGTGGTGAAACCGCCGGCCGGCAGGGATATATTGATTCCGGCATTAAAACAGGTGGTAAAAGAAATAAATCCGGCGGAGAAAAAAATGATTGTGGAGCTTTTACCCGGGCTGCTGGATATTTACAGGTGATTGACAATGAAAATTGACATTCTCACCCTTTTCCCCGGGATGTTTGAGGGCCCTTTCGGGTTAAGCATCATTAAAAGAGCCAGAGAAAAGGGTTTACTTGATTTAAATACCGTTAATATAAGGGATTATGCCCGGGACAAGCACCGGATTACCGATGACTATCCCTTTGGCGGCGGGGCAGGCATGGTGATGAAACCGGAACCGGTTATAGAAGCTGTTGACGCTATTGCCGCAAGGGATGGTAAACCACCGCAAACTGTGATATTGCTTAGCCCCCAGGGTGATGTTTTTAACCAGCAGACGGCCATAGAACTGGCCGGGTTACCGCATCTTGTATTTATCTGCGGTCACTATGAGGGGATAGATGAACGGGTGCGGGAAATTGTAGTTACCAGGGAAATATCCATAGGTGACTATGTGCTGACCGGTGGCGAGCTGCCCTGTATGGTAATTATTGACGCTTTAGCCAGGATGATCCCGGGGGTTTTGGGGGAAGAAGAGTCCGCGGTCAAGGATTCTTTTTATGACGGTTTGCTGGAATATCCTCAGTATACCAGGCCCAGGGAGTACCGCGGTTTAAAAGTGCCGGAAATACTGCTTAGCGGTGACCATGGTAAAATCGCCCGCTGGCGCAGGCAGCAGTCTCTTAAAAGGACGCTGTCACGCCGGCCGGACCTGCTAAACCTTGATGACCTTGAGGAGGGAGACCGTAAGATCCTGCAGGAGGATTTTGACTGACGTGTAAAACTGTTAACCGGGGGGTTTAATTAAGGTGAGTTCCCTGACCAAACCAAAGGTTTATATCGGACTGCTGCATCATCCCGTTTACAATAAGAATATGGATGTTATCGCAACATCCATTACCAACCTGGATATTCATGATATCGCCAGGACGGCCAGGACTTATGATGTAGTCAAATATTTTGTCATCCACCCGTTGGAAACACAACGTCGTTTGATTGAAGACATACTGGGGTACTGGCAGGAAGGCTACGGTTCAGAGTACAACCCGGACCGGCGGGAAGCCTTCAGCCGGATCAGGCTGGTACCGGAACTGGCGTCAGCGGTGGAGGAAATTTATTCAGACACAGGCTGTAAACCTTATGTGGTTACGACTGATGCTAGAGTGTATCCGAATACGGTAAGCTACACCGGAATGAGGGACAAACTGTCCACCGGCCACCCCTGCCTGGTGATTTTCGGTACCGGTTTCGGCATTGAAAAAGACACTATGATGAACACGGATTATATCCTGGAACCCATCTACGGCCCGGGGGACTATAATCACCTGAGTGTAAGAAGCGCGGCGGCCATTATCCTTGACCGCCTGCTTGGTGAACCATGGTGGGGCAAGTTGTAAAACATACTTGTGTTTCCAAATTTGTTATGATATAATATCTACTGTTAGTCTACCGGAAATGTACATAAGTTAAACTCCGGAGGCAGGCTATAAGGACGGTCCGCTGCGGCTTATCCCGTATGAACGTCTGTACAGGAAGGAGGGCTTAATATGGATTTGATTAGCAGTATTGAACAGGAACAGGTGAGAAAAGACATTCCTGATTTTAAACCCGGTGATACAGTCAAAGTTCATGTAAAAGTTGTGGAAGGCAACAGGGAACGAATTCAGCTTTTTGAAGGTGTTGTCATCAAGCGCCGCGGCGGCGGCTTAAGAGAAACTTTCACCGTGCGCCGTGTATCATACGGGGTTGGGGTTGAAAGAACATTCCCCCTGCATTCCCCCCGGCTGGACCGGATTGAAATTGCCAAAAGAGGACGGGTGAGAAGGGCAAGGCTCTTCTACCTGAGAGGTCTGAGAGGAAAAGCCGCTCGTATCAAGGAAAAAGTAACTTCTAGGTAAAAAGCAAGGGACTGGGGGCAGTCCCTTTTTCACTATAGGAGGCTGTTCATTTTGGAGGAAAAAAAGGGCTTCACAGAAGATACTAATACATTAGATACCCCTCGGGAAAATGAAAAGAAGAAACACGGCATGTATCTGGGGGAAATACTGGAGTCCGTTGCTATTGCGGTAATTCTTGCGGTTATCATCCGGTTCTTTTTATTTCAGCCTTTTTACATTCCTTCCGGCTCTATGGAACCAACACTGAAACCTGGTGACAGGATTATTGTGAACAAGCTCATCTACCGTTACAGCCAGCCCAAAAGAGGGGATATTATGGTTTTTAAGTACCCGCGGGACCCGGCAAGGGATTTTATCAAGAGGACCGTTGGATTGCCGGAAGAGACCGTTGAAATAAAAGACAGTAAAGTATATATAAACAATAAGGAGATTCCCCAGCCGTTTCTTGAACCGGGGCTGAAGTTCGGCAGCTTCGGACCAGTGGAAGTTCCCGAAGGCAGCTATTTCATGATGGGCGACAACCGCAACAACAGTGAGGACAGCAGGGTATGGGGAACGCTGCCCCGGGAAAACATTGTAGGTAAGGCCATGTTTATATACTGGCCGTTGTCAAGAATCGGCATGGTAAAATAAATGCCTATAAGCAGGTGACGCTTTGGATACGATTCAATGGTATCCCGGCCACATGGTAAAAGCCAAAAAACTGGTCCGGGAGAATCTGAAACTTGTCGACGTAGTCATAGAACTGGTTGATGCCCGCATCCCTGTAAGCAGCCGCAACCCGGATATAAACCAGATCCTTGGTGATAAACCAAGGGTAATGGTGCTGAATAAGGCCGACCTGGCCGATGACACCATGACTGCCAGATGGGAAAAATATTTCACCAATACCGGTCTGCCAGTAACGTCTGTAAATTCCCACACCGGTCAGGGCATTAACCGGCTGCTGGATTTAGTCAGGCAGCAGGCTAGGGAAGTAATTGAAAAACACGTGGCCAAAGGACGCCAGCCCAGGGCAGTCCGCTCTATGATAGTAGGCATCCCGAATGTAGGCAAGTCATCCCTGATCAATAAAGTTGCCGGCAAAGGGACAGCCAAAACCGCAGACCGGCCCGGGGTAACAAAAGGCAAACAATGGATCAGGCTGAACAGGGATTTGGAACTCCTTGACACCCCCGGTATACTGTGGCCCAAATTTACTGACCCGGAAGTTGGTTTTAAACTTGCCGTTACCGGTGCCATTAAAGATGAAGTTATCAATATTGAACAGGTAGTATTAAAACTGCTTGAGCTGCTTAGAAAAATCGGGCCGGAAGAGATTATGACGCGGTATAAACTCACCAGGTTGCCTGATGATAACGGTGAATTATTACAGGCCATCGGCAGCAAACGGGGCTGCCTGATATCCGGCGGGCAGGTTGATACCCTGAAAACGGCATCCATTGTGATGAATGAATTCAGAGGCGGCAAGATTGGCCGGTTTACATTGGATATTCCGGAATAAATAGTTAACCACAGAGTACACAGAGTACACGGAGAAATTATTTTATTATAATTTTCAGTGATCTCTGTGTACTCTGTGGTTTATTTTTTATTAAGATTAATTTTCTTATATAGCTTTATGGAAAAATTGTACAATCGTAGGAAATCCGCCATTTGATACTATTCCAGGAAACAATTTTTTATATGAATTTGCAGGTTTTTTGTGTTATAAAGAAGAAGAGATAATAAGCATCTCACATATGGAGGAAAAAATGAACCTGTCCAAAATGTCCCTTCAACAGCTCAGGGAGTATGTTGACGGTGCCGATTTGCTTTCCGAAGAAGTTTTGGAATTTATGGCCAATGACAGACGCGCCGGTGTACGCCAGTTGTACCTTAAGATTATGCGGCTAAACGTCCTGAAACAAAAGGAAATGGCCAGGCTGCAAGCTCTCGAGGTTTACGAGCGGGATTTACGGAGCAGGGGTTTCAGGTTGATCGCCGGGGTTGATGAGGCCGGCCGGGGACCGCTGGCCGGACCTGTGGTGGCGGCTGCCGTAGTACTGCCGCCGGGGATAAGGCTGAACGGGCTGGACGATTCCAAAAAACTGACACCAGCCGTCAGAGACAGGCTGCATGAAGATATCCTGACAGGAGCCGTTGCTTTCTCGGTAAGCGTGGTCTCTGAAAAAGACATCGACAGGATTAACATCTACCAGGCTTCACTGAAAGCCATGCAGGAAGCTGTTACAAAATTACACCCTGCGCCGGATTATGTGCTGGTGGATGCCGTACAAATACCGGAAATTCCTGTGCCCCAATTGCCCCTGGTAAAAGGTGACGGCCTGAGTGCATCGATTGCAGCAGCATCAGTTTTGGCCAAAGTTACCAGGGACAGGCTGATGGACAGTTATGACAAGGAATACCCGCAATACGGTTTTGCCAGACACAAAGGGTACGGAACCAGGGAACATGTTGAAGCAATATGTAAATACGGTCCCTGTCCCATTCACCGGGTAAGTTTTAATTTAAAAAATGGACCTGGCCAGGGAGCTTAGAAAATTTGTGTCATAATGATACAAGAATATACAAAAGACGTGGAATTTTTGGCAATTTTCTTTTTATTAAGAAGGGATTTTTGGATTTAATATCGAATATATATTATTGTCCGAAAATACACAACTTTTGTCCTTAGCGCGGGGGGGAAGTATGAAGCGAATAGCGATCTTTGACGCCCAGCCCGAGATGATCCTGGCCAAAGAAGTACTCAGCCGCACCGGGCGGCTTTTAATCCGTCGGGGAGAATCATTAAATAAACAGCGAATCAGGAAGTTGATTGAATTCGGTATCCCCACTTTATATATTGAAGACGGTTCCGATTTTTATGAAGATACTGTCGTAAACGACGATGTTATTGAAATACCGGACATAATTTCCGCGGAAACCCGTGATGAGGCGGAACGGATAGTCCAGGAACTTATGAACGACGTAAAAGCCGGTCACACGATAAACACTCATAAAGTTAAGTATGTTGTTGATGATATTGTCAATGAACTTATCCGGAATCGATTTATTGCGACTAAACTTGCTGACATCCGTATTTTAGACGATTACACCTTTGCTCATTCAGTTAATGTATGTGTGTTATCAGTGTCAACGGGGATTGTTATGGGCTATCCGAAGCATAAACTTGAGAAACTGGCCATTGGCGCAATCCTGCATGATATTGGGAAGATGCTTATCCCTGAAGAAATCCTCAATAAACCGGGTGAACTGACCAAGAGTGAGTTTGAGGAAATGAAAAAACACTCACTTATCGGTTATGAGTTACTGAAGGAACAACCCGAAGTTCCGGCCACTGCCGCCCTGGTGGCGCTTCAGCATCACGAATGTTTTAACGGCGAGGGTTACCCTCATGGTATCAAAGATGAAAACATTCACGAACATTCGAGGATTGTTGCTGTTGCTGACGTTTATGACGCCCTAACGGCGGACAGGGTTTATAAAAATGCCGTTTTGCCGTATGAATGTGTGGAAATAATTATAGCTTCCAGCGGCTACAAGTTTGATCCGAAAATTGTGCGCACCTTCGTGGAAAATGTATCAATTTACCCGATAGGAACAGTGGTTGAACTTAATACAGGTGAGACGGCGGCGGTTATTGATTCTAACCGGATATTGCCGACCAGGCCTACGGTCATAATAATTGCAGATAAAAATAAACGAGAAGTACAATGCGGAGCTGAAGTAGACCTGATGAACAACCCGACTGTTTTTATTACCAGGATTAAGAAACTTAAAAGATGCAGCCTATAACCACCGGAGCTGCCTTGCAAAAGGCA
This sequence comes from Bacillota bacterium, assembly GCA_049324975.1. Taxonomy (GTDB): domain Bacteria; phylum Bacillota; class Thermincolia; order Thermincolales; family CAZWUW01; genus JBMOPI01. The sequence goes on along the minus strand of JBMOPI010000040.1, from coordinate 5,206 downwards.
GGTAATTTTGTGAAAATTCAAAGTTTTGCAAAATTCCAAAATAGCCTTGTTGCCGGGTGGCTTTAGTGGTGTAGATAGAAGTCATAATTATTAAGTAAATAAGATCAAGGAAAGGAGGGAAACAATGCTTAAAAGTTATGGAGGAGTGTTTATTATCTTTGTGGTCGGGGTTGTGTTCCCACTGATATTGCTTGGGGTTTCACGCTTACTCCACCACAATCACAGGCACCCCACCCCGGTCAAACTGCTAACCTATGAGTGCGGTCTGGAAACACAGGGAGAAACATGGGTACAGTTCAAACTCAGCTATTTTATGTATGCATTGATATTTGTTGCCTTCGACGTGGAAACAATCTTTCTTTATCCCTGGGCAATGAAGTTCCAGAAACTCGGATTATTTGCTATTGTTGAAATGGTTATTTTTATCTCTATTCTATTAATCGGATATTGGTATGCTTGGAAGGAAGGAGCATTAGAATGGATGTAATTAAAGGGAACGAAGCTGACGAACTGCTCCGGGACAAAGTAATCCTGACTTCAACTGACAAACTGTTAGGATGGTTCAGGTCAAGGTCCATTTTCCCGGTAACCTTCGGCCTTGCTTGCTGTGCCATTGAAATGCTGAATGCCAGCAGCGCAAAGTTCGACTTTGCCCGCTTTGGTTATGAAGCATTCCGGGGTAGTCCGCGGCAGGCTGACCTGATGATTGTGGCCGGCACCATCACCAAGAAGATGCAGCCTCTGATTGCCCGGCTTTACGAGCAGATGGCCGAACCTAAATGGGTTATGTGCATGGGGAGCTGTGCCATCAGCGGCGGACCTTTCACCGATTCCTATCACGTTGTTCCCGGCGCGGATACCTTTTTACCCGTAGACGTATATATCCCCGGCTGCCCACCCAGACCGGAGGCCCTGGTTTACGGATTCCTGACATTACGGGAGAAAATATTCCATCCCGACAGAATTTCCGAAAAAATTGCTGCGAGGGTGAAAAAACTTGGATAAAATTGTTGACCGTGAAGCTCTGGTGGGCGAGCTGAATCAAAAATTTGGCGATTGTGCCGAGATATTCGAAGATAACACTAATCAGTCCATTAAGGTTAAGCCGGAAAAAATTGTTGAGGTTATGCGGGAACTGAAGGATAACCCCAAATACGAGCTCAATCTGATTATGAACCTGAGCTCTGTCGACTATCCCGAAAACTTTACCGTCCTTTACCATCTGAATTCAGTGACCTATATGCATAAGTTGACGGTTAAAGTTGAAGTTGACAAGGCCAATCCCCAACTTCCCTCAATAGCCTCTGTTTGGTCGGCCGCCGACGTAATGGAAAGGGAAGTCTATGATTTGATGGGCATCAGTTTTACAGACCATCCTAATCTGAAGAGGATCCTGTTGGCTGATGATTTTGTCGGGCACCCGCTGCGTAAGGACTATCAAATGCAAGCTTAGGAGTAACAGACTCTGGACTTTAATTTCGGGATTGTAGAGGTGTGAAAGATGTTAAAAACACAAGAACTCACCCTGAATTTGGGACCTGTACATCCCAGTACCCACGGTGTATACCGGTGTGTGCTAACCCTTGACGGAGAATATATTCAAAAAGCCGTAAACCACATTGGTTACCTGCATCGTGGACTGGAAAAACTGGCGGAATCCCGCACTTATACCCAGTTTATTCCGTATACAGACCGACTTGACTATTGTTCGGGATTATCTAACGAACTTGCCTATGTCATGGCTGTGGAAAAACTGATGGGTATAACGGAAGAGATTCCTGAAAGGGCACAGTATATCAGGGTTATTTGCGCTGAATTACAGCGTATGGCCAGTCACGGCATCTTTCTTGGCAGCTTTGCCCTGGACGTGGCCGGAGCCACCGGGTTTTTCTACCTGTTCCGTGAGAGGGACAAAATATTGGAGATGATCACCGCGATAGGGGGCAACAGACTCACACCGAACTATATGCGTATCGGTGGTGTGGCCCATGACCTGGAAGAGGATTTCCTAAAAGAAGTCAAACAGTTGATGGATGAGATGCCTGCTTATATTGACGAATACAACGGCATCATCACCGGCAATGAAATCTTCCAGTCGCGGACAGTAGGAGTAGCCCCTGTCTCCAAGGAACAGGCTATCGATTACGGATTTAACGGCCCCAACCTGCGGGCTTCCGGTTTTGATTATGACCTGCGCCGGGATGAGCCGTACGGTATTTATGACCGGTTTAAGTTTGAAGTTCCGGTCGGGACAAAGGGCGACACCTTTGACCGCTTTGTTCTGAGACTTAAGGAAATGGAACAAAGTGTCAACATTATCCAACAGGCTCTGAAGGATATCCCGGAAGGACCTGTGATGGCCAAAGTGCCTAAAGTAATCAAACCGCCTGTGGGTGAAGTTTTCCACAGGATCGAAAACTCCAAGGGGCACCTTGGTTTCCATATTGTCAGTGATGGTTCAACCAAACCTTACCGGAACAGGATTTATTCACCGACCTTTACCATGTTAGGCGCTTTTCCCGAGATGGCAAAAGGATATCATATGATGGACGCCATTGTAATCCTGGCTTCCATTGACATAGTCCTCGGTGAGGTTGACCGCTAATCTGTTTATTACAGACCAAAAAATAGGGTTTATAGGGGAGAAGAAGCATGCAAATTTTACTTGATCTGGCCGACAGTATCCGGGCTGGACTTCTGAGCATGGGACTTTCCGATACGGGTGCCGAATTGATTATGACTGCTATCGGTGCATTGGGAGCCGTTATTTTTATCCTGCTGCACGTCATAATTCTTATTTTGGCAGAACGGAGAGTAGCTGCCTTTATCCAGCTCCGTTTAGGCCCTAACCGCCTTGGCCCGCTTGGGATAGGGCAGGTTATAGCCGACGTTGTTAAGACGCTGGCTAAGGAAGATATTATTCCGGCTGCTGCCGACAAGTTTATTTTTAAAATTGCGAGCACCACGCTTTTTGCAACCGCGCTGCTCGCATACGCAGTCATCCCCTTTGGCGATAAGATGATTATTCAGGACCTGAACATCGGTATCTTTTATTTTATTGCCATAGGTTCTACCGCTACCCTGTCAATCTTGATGGCAGGCTGGGCCTCCAACAATAAATACGCTTTAATCGGCGGCATGCGGGCTGTAGCGCAGATGATCAGTTACGAAGTACCCATGGTATTTTCTCTGATTGGTGTAGTAATGCTGGCAGGTTCAATGAAGATGTCAGACATTGTTGCCGCCCAGAAAAATATGTGGTTTATCATTCCACAGTTTGTGGCCTTTATTATTTACTACATTGCGGCTACAGCGGAAATTAACAGGGCGCCTTTTGACCTGGCTGAAGGTGAACAGGAACTGGTTGCCGGTTACTTCATCGAATATTCCGGTATCAGATGGGCCCTGTTTATGATGGCTGAATATGCAAACATGGTAGCTGTATCCGCTATTGCTACCACACTGTTTCTGGGCGGATGGAATGCGCCCTTTGGCTGGACATTCCTGCCTCCCTTTGTATGGTTTATGCTCAAACTGTACTTTATGTTGTTCACATTCTTGTGGGTGCGTTGGACCTTCCCGAGACTACGTGTTGACCACTTGATGCACTTCGGCTGGAAGTTCCTGATTCCTGTGTCACTGGCCAACATTGTTGTGACCGGTGTCGGAATCTACGTATACCGTTGGATTACTGGTTAGGTGGTGATAAAGTGTACGGTAAGGGACTAATTAAAGGGCTCAGTATTACATTAAAACACCTTTTTAACAAAAAAGTTACCGAGCAATACCCCGAACAAAGACCCAATCTACCTGATGCGTTCAAAGGATCCTTCAACCTGAAGGTGCCAAAATGCATCGCCTGCGGGCTTTGCAGCAATGCCTGTCCCAATCACGTGATAACTATTGAGTCGGTAAAAGATGAGAACAACAAGAAAAAGCTTTCCGGTTACAAAATGATGGCGGAAAGATGCTTGTACTGCGGTTTTTGTGTAGAAGTCTGTCCCACCAAGGCGCTTGTATGGACCAAGGACTTTGAAAATGCTGTTTATTTGCGGCGGGATGTTAACCTCGACCTTTTCAGCAGCTATGTCCCCAGTCCTGAAGACGAGCAGCCGGCCAAAAAGGAAGATGGGGAAGACGATGCGCAGGCCGCGGTCAGTTAAGGGGTGAATGAGAAAATGACTGAAACTGTAAGTCCGGCAGTATTTTACGTGATTGCACTGTTTACTCTGCTGTCTGCTGTTGCGATGGTGTCCCTAAAAAACATCGTCCATAGCGCCCTGTTTATGGTGCTGGTGTTCCTCGGGGTTGCCGCAACTTATATCACATTAAGCGCAGACTTCCTGGCGGCGGTCCAAATCCTGGTTTACGCCGGTGCCATTACAATCTTTATTGTATTTGGTGTGATGCTGACTGTACGGGGTAATATCAGACAGACCAACATGTTTTCCAAGAACGTAGGATTAGCTGCCATCGTATGCCTGGGATTAATTGCTGTTGTTGTCTTTGCCGTAAACGGCACTGCCTGGCAATTGAGCGGCGCGCCTGCTCCGGTGGAAACCGCCAGCCAGATTTCCGATTTGATGCTGTCCAAATTTGTTGTGCCGTTTGAAACTGCAGCTATTCTGTTAACTGTAGCATTACTGGGCGCTATCATCATTGCGAAAGAGGTGAAGAAATAATGACCGGGATTGGACTTGAACATTATCTGATCTTTAGCGGCATCCTCTTTAGCATTGGTTTATTTGGCGCTTTGTCCAAAAGAAACGCTATCGCCATTTTGATGGGTTTGGAGTTGATGCTCAACTCCGTGAACATCAACCTGGTGGCATTTTCAAGGTATGTGACCAACCCCCTGTTAACCGGTCAGGTATTTGCCGTCTTTGTCGTTGCTGTTGCGGCTGCCGAAGTTGCCGTTGGACTTGCACTGATTGTTGCCATTTACCGCAACCGGGTTTCTGTTAACGTGGAGGAGTTTGACTGGTTAAAATGGTAGGTTTTATCTACTAATCAAAGGTAGGTGCAAAGAACAAAATGATCGATTTCGCCATACAAAATGCCTGGTTAATACCCCTGCTGCCTGCAATAGCCTTTGCACTGATTGTGTTCGTGTTTAAGCCTATGCCGAAAGCCAGTGCTTTCGTGGCTATAACATGTATACTAATCTCGTTTGTATTGGCTATTCATATCGGTATCGGGGTAATTC